>NZ_CP086239.1:1221538-1526923 GCF_026650985.1 Clostridium estertheticum | reverse complement strand
AATTTAAATATAGGTATTGATTAAGTATTATTTTGGAAATGATTTCATTTGAAGTACAGAAGGAATACAGAATATAAGGCAAAGAGAATAAGAAGGGTATTAAAATAGTCAAGACTGTTTGCAATAATAAGAAAAAAACAGTTTGTTGATAATTGTAAAAGAGGTAGCAAAACTTTTTCAATATGGGTTTGATACCTTTTTTAAGTAGGGGAGTCTTAAAGTGTGGCTAAGATAAATTTAATACTGTAGGAAAAATAAAGGTTAAATGACAAAACTTGTAGTATAATGATGTAACAACCTTAATAATGGAGAAACTAAATCTACACAAAGAGAAATGGCGCTAAGTCTACTCTTTAAACAATCCCTCTAATTTAAAATTTAGTCATGATATATGGGCAGCAAAAAGTCTATATTATATGATATTAACATGTAAATTGGCATTTAAGGGAGATAATTTTGCAATGGGGGAGAATCAATGGAGAATTCTAAACTTTATGACGAGATAGTTAGGTTACGTGAGAACATACCAGTTGTAGATGAAATATATTATGACATATCTATTAGTGGTACAAAAGAAGGAAAAATCAAATGGCTGTGTCAAACACAGTGGGTGGGATTTACGGATACAAAGCCTATAAGAGAAATCCGAGAAGCTAGAGAAGTAATTCCAGATAAAGCACTTAAATCGTATAAAAATATTAATGAGCCGGCTATATTAGTTAATGAAGAGGAAGATATTTTCTTATTTATGCTATTCGGTGGACATGCTATTATAAAAAAGGATTTATGCCGAAAATTTTTTGAAAACATAATTACTCCTAGCGTGGCAATCAATAATTATGATTTAGGTTATACTCATATTGATTCTATTGAAAAAGGAAGTCTGCAGAGAGCTCCATCAAAAAAATTGAGAATGAAAGTATTAAAAAGGGACAATTTTAAATGTAGACTTTGTGGAAGGTCACCAAACAATTATGTTGATCTAGAACTACATGTTCATCATATTTTTCCATGGTCACAAGGCGGACTTACGGGAGAAAAAAACCTTATAACTTTATGTAAAACTTGTCATGATGGGTTAGATCCACATCTTGATCCTGAGCTATTTAGTTATATTGAAGATTTTAAGAAGAAAAATAATTATTATGAGGATTTAATTAATTATCATAATGTTTCCTATAAGTTATACGGAGAAATCACTGACTAGAATAGAATTAACGTTTGTAGCTACCACTGGAGCAAGAGCATCAAGACACGGTCAAAGGTCTAAGAAAAAGCTATTTAAGACTTTTAATGTCTCCAACAGGAAATAGTATATAAATCTTATAGCAATAACAAAATTTAATTATCCATATGCATGTTAGGCTAATAATCTGAAGTTTAAATAAGAAGTCAAATAAGAATTCTAAGGTGACAGGCACTTCGAATTCGATTATTAACAAATGTTTTCTTTGCGATGGGGGCTGGATGAACTCTGAGCAGAAGAAGAAAGACAAATATAGGGAAAATTCAGTTATTTGAAGATAGAAAAATTAGTATAAGAAATGATAAAGTTGTGAGAAATACTCGATTTGCTGGACAAAGGTAAGTTAGGCTAAAATATACCTGTGGAGCAGATAAAAATGACAGATCAAGGAAATCGATGCAATGAAGAATTTGAGGCTGATATCACAAGGTTTGTTCAAGAAGATTATCTGCCTGTGAATAAAATGGCAAAAGATTTCGGAGTGAATGCTCAGACCATACGACGTAGTATTGTGATGTCAATTAGTTGATTTTCAAAAACTACCAATAGATTATTGAGATTGAAAAAAGAGGAGTGATTTTCATGGATGTAGACATATATAGAGATGAATGGAGTATGTTATTAGGCATACCACTGCTGAACGAAAAATATAGCTTCTTTTATGATGAGACTGGTAATGTTAGAAAGTTTAGATTAACTGAGAATGGAGTTAATGCTGATGAAGGTATAGCTAACGACTTTATTCTCGGCGGTATTTTATACAAGGGTGATGCTCCTCCATGTGATTTAGATTTATTATATGAAGAGTTAAAAATCAAAGCACCGGAAATTAAATTCAAGACTTTAGCTGGTAGAGGATCTGATTTCTGGACAGCGATAGGAAAGAAGCCAATTCATCAATTTCTTATATGGTTAGAAAACAGTGGACTCTATGTCCATTATGCTACTTTAAATAATATGTATTATTCCATTGTAGATATGGTAGACTCACTATTTGTCACCCAGCCACAGTTCAACTTTGGACCAGAATGGGTACAAATTTTGAAGGCAAGCTGGCATAGATTTGTCACAGCGCATCTAGATGAAATCCTAGCTATATTTTATAGATACGATTATCCAAGCATAGTGAAATCAAATATTAAGGATTTTTGCTATGAAATTAGTGATCTTATCCAGTATTATGATGTAGACGATTTTTATTTGGAGAACTTCAGGCAGTTACTGAAAACTAATGGTCGCAAGGGGGAACTGTTTTTCGTTGAAGATAACACACCTGGCTTACTAGTTGAAGAATACTCAAGTTTAAGAACTGGGCGGTGCGCATTATATAAAGATGCCATGCATAATTTTGATGAAGAAGCAGAGGCTGAATCTTCGTTAGAGGATATGCCTTTCACTATGAATGGCAAAAAACTAACCAATTATAAATTCATTGATTCCAAGGCAGAACGATTAATACAGGTTTCTGATGTTTGGGTAGGTCTGCTCGGAAAGTTGTTTTTTATGTTAGATGAATCAACACCTAGCATGATTGAGAGTAAATTGGAATCGCTCAATAAAGAACAGAAAGAATGTATCGTGATAATTAATTCATTAATCGACAGAGCTGAAGGCCTTAACAGAGCACTAATTCAGAATGTTAATAGTATTGATATGGTGCAACACAGAGGATCTCTATTAGTGTTGATGGGTGAGTTGGTGTGACCAGTCCACGTTGAAGCTATTGCGGAAAAAGACAGTAAATTGGAGGGGTGTAATTGAAAAAGGAATATATTTTGTCTGATGCGAAGTTCATTTATTCTAAGAATGAGTTAGGATATCAGGAAGTTTTGGATGATTTTAAAAACGCTGAAGAAATTATTATTGTTACTTACAATATTTCAGAAAAACAGGCACTTCTCATCAGAAAACTGGCTGATACATCTTTGGAAACAAAAATAAGTATATTTACAAATATCCCTTCACGTTGGGATACATATTATAAGGATACTTATAGAAATGCTGCAAGAAAGAAAATAGATGTTTATTTAACTAAGTTGAAACCAGATAGCATTGGAGAGAAAGTTAGTGTTTTCTTTAACTTTGACAATCACGGGAAAATAATAATGACAAATAATGTGGTATATGTAGGTTCTGCAAATTATTCCGAGGAAAGTAAGAACAACAGTGAGTTTGGAATTATTAGTCGAGATCTGGATTATATTACATTCCTGAAAGAAGAAATAACAAAAGAACTAGAGAAGTCATCAACACCATATTTTGAATATGATTACCTTCCAATGCTATTGGAAGTTAAAATGCATTTATCAAATTTGTTCGCTCTTAAAGGAGAATTATTTGATCAGGTTTACTCTTATTATGACGAGTTAGACGGAAAAGGATATTTCTATAATGACACAGAAGAAAGATTAAGCCAAATAACAATCGATAATATTATTGAAGAGTTATATAAATGCTCAGAACTATTTGGCACAATATATGATGTAGCTGACCAATTAACTTATGATGATAGCATATTGGATAAATTAAACGAGTACTATGAAAATCTGAGATCTTTAGAGAATCAATTTGAAGATGTCCCTTCAAATGAAGAAGTATATGAGTTAGCTTGTTTTGATTCTTCTGAAAGGGCGAATCAGATACTTCAAGATGAATATAGTGCTGAAGCGTATGATGAGTATTTAGAAGGTTATGTTCAGAAGGCAATGGATAGTGTTCATGAAGACTTCCAAAATTTATGCCAAGAAGCGAAAGATTCATTAGATGACATGCTTAAGATTTTGGATGACTATTTAAACTCATCTAAAAAATCATTAGATAAATTCGAAGAGTTAGAATTCAGAAAAATAAATGATGATATTGATAATACATAATATAAAAAGGAAGCCTGATCCCATAGAAAAATCAACCTTTAAAGGTATAATAATTTCATTCCAAACTGGAATAAATTAGCCGGACTTTTTAATTATGCATCTAAGTACATATTTTAACTATTATTTTAAGAAGAAAATCTGGGTGACAGTTACTTTGCATTTGATTATTAATAAATAATTTTTAACAAAATTAGATTTATAATAAGCTATTTATCTGATTTGCATTATTTCCAATGGAAATATTAAATTTAATAGATTAGCTTCATATTGAACATATAACAGTTACAGATTTGTCAATAAAGGTAGTTTAATTACATTTCCCATTTGGTTAATAATGGGAAGTAGTACAGAAGAATACTTGAATTGAAGAGCAAGGAGAATATATTAGTTAGGCACACCTGTGAAGCCAAGTGCAGTCGCTCTAGGATTCTCGGCGTCTAGAACAAGAAATGGTATACGTAATTTTGCAAAGAAAAAGTAATCGGATAAAGGTTTTGAAGAATTTGCGTTAAAACACATTGAGTCTGTTCTTGATAAATATAAAGAGCATAATAATTAAGCAAACTCTAATGTATCTAATTGCTAAAGATATTATTATAAATTGTTATGAATAAATTTCTTTTATTTTTCACTAAATGAACTAAGCTTCCTTATTTCGAGGGAATAAGTTCAAGTGAAATCATAAAATTTCTAAATAGTGATGTAATACCAAAGCTCCTTAGATAACTATTTTTGGTATAAGTGGACTTATAGAATTAATTATTTAACTGTATGAAAGGTGGACTGTTATGGGATTTTTAAATAACTTGTTTGGAGCTAAGCAGAATAAACAAGTACAAGCATGTGATAGAGCTAATACTACTAATGCAAGTAAAATTAGTAATGCAGATTGTGAGTTTCTAAAGTATCTTAATAATAAGCAGCTTGATAATCATATAAGGGAAAGTAGATTTAAAGAAGTACTTGGGGATATTGAAAAGAGAGTTCAATACTACATTAAGCAAGGCATTATTAGAGTTGCGGGATTTGAAGATGTAATCCCTCATATGACTATAAAAGATTTAAAAGCATTATTGGATGAACATAATATAAAAATAAAGTCTAGTATCAAGAAAGCAGATTTAGCTAAGTTTGTTTTCCAAAACATTCCTAAAGACCATTTTATGAAAATAGTCAAGGATAAAAACTGGTTTGTGCTTACCGAGAGAGGAGGACAAATAGTAGATGCATACTTTGAAAATAAAGAAAAAGAAAGAGAAGCTTTGATAAATGCTCTATATGTGTTATTGGGTAGAGGCGAGATTGAAAAAGCCGAAAGAACTGTTGCTTCATTAGAGATAAAACAGGTATTTCCAAGAGGACTTAATTGGGATTTTAGCAAGGTAGACCAGAGGTGCATAGACAGAGTTAGGGAAATATACAAGCTTGACTATAGTGATCTTAATAATACTCCTGAGTTTATAAATGATTTAAAAGATGAAGTAGTTCTTTGTGAATTACTAGGACAAAATAATGAGAGAGTGTATGACAGATTAAAGATGAGGACAACAGAAGAAATAAATTGCCCCACTCTTGAAAAATACTTAAGTAAGCAGCCTGAAGGTAGGATGTTAAAAAGTTTGGGTAATAGAGTTGAGGATATGACTTTCGTTTATTCTCATACAAAATATTTTGAAGCATCGAATAATGTTGAGTTAAGGAAACTTATCCAATCAATTAACAGTGGTATGGGAGATGGTATTGAAATTTTAAACACCAAGGTTGGATGTACGGTTTGTAATTCTGGTAAGTTGAAGTTTAGTAAAAAGGCCTTGGATAAAGTTCCGAAACTTCCTAGACACTATGGATGCAGATGTATATATGTGCTGACATTTAAAGATGTAAAATAGTTATATTGTTGAAACTGTTTTTGCTAATAATATCATGCCGTATGCAAACATGATGCTTTTTATCTCCATGTGTAGGTAAAATTGTTCATCAATAAAGACTTTAAGAATGTCATCAATTTCACAAATTATGGCACTAAAATTGTACTAGTAAAAGAACTTTTTTATAGGCTATAGTGTAAGGTTTTTAATACAGAAATTATTTTAAACATTAAAGTTTCGTTGATAAATCGATAAAAAGACATATATATTTATTTTTATTATGATCTTATAATAATTATTAATAATTAATTTATAGGAGATGACAATATGTTTGGAACGGTAATTATAGATGAATATAAGAAGGATGAAAAAGAACAAATAGCAAATACACTTGATGATTTATGTTCACCTAAAGATATGTACGGATGGGCATCAGCTGGGGTTTATTGTTTTTGAGATTTTATATATTGGATTGGCAGCAGATTTATGTGATAGATCTAAGCAACATAATGGAATTATTATTGTAGATGATAATAGCTGTAAAAGAAAGAAAATCGATGAATACTTCGATATAAAAGAAAAAATTGGGTATTCTATATTTGTTCAATCACCATTATCTCAGCCAATTACTCACAGAAATGAAAAAGAATATAGAAAAATGTTGGGGACTGAGTTTTCAAGAGAAGATTATGTTGGACTAGAAGGGCAAGAGCATATAAAACAAGTTGAAGGAATTTTAATAGAAGCTTGCAGAAAAGCAAATGGGGAGTATCCATTGTGGAATCGTATGGGAGGATCATTATATGGACAGCGAGTTGCTTCTGTTGGAAATTACGAGATTGTAAAATCATTTAATGATTTTGAACCTAATCCGCTTGTTTCTAAATATTCATTAAGAGAATTATCAGAAAATTCCATGTATGCAGGATTCGAAAATTATTTGCATGCAGTAAGAATGTCAATGCTTACATCTGTAATGGCTTTTGGTGATGCATTAAAATTTCATAATAAAATGGATTCAATAAATAGATATCAGCAAATGATTGATAAGGGATATTTTTATAAAACGTTAAAAGTATAAGCGACATAACATAAAGGAGGAATAGGTCTATGTATTTAAAAAGTGTATTACTCGAAAATTTTAGAAAATTTCGTTATAAAAATAATATAATCGAATTCGTTAGTGCAGAAGATTACAAGAAGGATGCTAGTATTAATATAGCACCTAAAACAACATTGATTATTGGGAAAAATAATAGTGGGAAAACAACAGTTATAGACGCTTTGAATAAATTAATAAATAATGTAGCATTTAAAGCTACGGATTTTAACTTTGATTATCTAAAAGAATTATCTAATCTATATACTATTGAATATTTGGATAGTGAAGATTTAAAATTACCTACATTGAAATTTATTGTTACAGTTGGAATTGATAATGGTAAGGAAGACATATTAACTAATATTATTCCTTTTATGTCTCTTGAAGACACAGAAAAGTCAGAGATAGATATTATTATTGGGTGGGAGATAATAGATCGTGAATTGTTTATAAAAGCTGTAAAAGAATTTATTCCAAAAAATTTTAAAAATCAAAAATTTGATAGATTTTTAGAGTTAATTGATAAAACTGATTTTGAAATTTCATACTATAATACAAATAAGGACAAAAAGAAAAATTTTAATTTAAAAAAATTAATTGAACTAACACCAATTAGAGCAAATAATGTTAATAGCGAAGATTGTTTATCTGATGCATTTTGCAAGATTATAGATTATAGATATGCTAACGTTATAGATCCTCAAATCGTCAATGAATTAGATAAACAAATTGTTGATATTAATGATAGCTTAACTAGAGATATAAGTACGCAACATACCAATAATATTAATTCATCATTAAGCAAAATGATATTAGGTGAAAAATGCCAGATCTTATTAAAGTCAGATTTGAATTTTCAAAAATTGATTAAAAATGTTCTTAAATATGAATATGTAGAAGGAAAAAATAATATACCGGAACGACAATTTGGATTAGGATATACTAATTTAATGATGATTATTGCAGAGATCATTACATACATGGAAAAATATCCGGAAACTTCATTTAATAGTCAAATAAATCTTATTTCTATAGAAGAACCAGAAACCTTTATGCATCCCCAAATGCAGGAACAGTTTATAAAAAATATTAATGAGATGATCACTTCTTTGTTGGAAAATAATAATAAGCATGTAAATAGCCAGATTATTATAATAACTCATTCAGCACATATACTTAATAGTAAGATACATGAAGGTAATACTTTCAACAATATTAACTATATTACAAGTATCGATAATTGTGCCAAGTCGGAATGTTTAAATGACAATGTAATGATTGATCTCCCTAAAAATCCTAAAAATAATAAAGAACGGTGGAAACGAGAACAAAAACTTAAGTTTCTAAAGAAGCATATAAAATTTAGAGTTTCAGAGCTTTTCTTTGCTGATGCAGCCATATTTGTCGAAGGAATAACAGAGTATACATTGCTTCAACATTATTTAGATATAGATCTTTGTTTCAGTAAGTATTATATTTCAGTTATTTTAGTAGACGGTGCTCATGCGAAAGTTTATGAAAATCTCATTCATGCTTTAAGCATACCTTCTTTAATTGTTACAGATATTGACATTAAAAGAGAAAAATTAGAAAAAGGTGAAAAGGATATAAAAAGTCCTGGTCAAAAACCGCTCTATCTGCAAATGGGTACAGATGAGTTAAAGGGAAGGGAGACAACTAATAGTACATTATCTCATTTTTATAAAAGCAAAAATGCTGAGTTTATAATTAATGGTGATTATAAACACGTAGATAACTTAATGGTGATTTGTCAGAAAGACCCTATTGAAACTTATTATCCAACAAGTTTTGAAGAATCTTTTATATTAACCAATTTAAAAAACAATATAGTTAATAATGCACTGAAAAAAGTTAAGCCAGATATATACAAAGACATAATTAAGAACGGGGGTATAGTCAAAAATTCATTTAAGTTACAAAAAAAGTTATCAGATTCAAAAAGTGATTTTGCAAATGAATTGCTATATGAAATTTTGATATGCGATGATAAAACATTAATACCTATATTACCCAAATATATTAATGATGGATTGCTTTTTTTGCAAGATAGATTGAGAGGTAATTAAATGCATACTAAAAATCTTTCTATATCAATTGAGAATATAAGAAAAGAAGAACAAGTATTTGAGAAGATAGCTCAATGTATTGATGCAAAAAAGAGTATGGTTTTTGATGCTGGAGCCGGTGCAGGAAAAACCTATTCATTATTACAGTCATTAAAATACATTGTAAATCAGTATGGTAAAATACTGAAAAGACACAGTCAAAAAATTTTATGTATTACATATACCAATATTGCCGTTTCTGAAATTAAAGAAAGATTAGGCAATAGTAGTTTGATTGAAGTTTCTACTATACATGATTGTGTGTGGGGCATCATAGGACCGTATCAAAAACAGCTTGTGGAAATTCATTATGAAAAGATAAATTATGAGATTTGTATGATAGAGAAAAGACTAGAAAGTGAAAAGTGGGCAGAAAAATACAGAGATCTATTAGATGTTGAAAAGAATGAGTTGTTAGAAACAATGAATGGCAAAAAAGAAGATTATTATAAACATAAAAATGATAATTCCGCGTTATTCAAAGCTGCGTTATCTGAAGTTTTAAATATATTTCCTGATCTTTTTAGAAATGTTACTAATTTTAAAAAAATAGTTGATAATTTATTTAGAATTCAAAAATATCAAAAATGCATAAAAAAAATAGATGCAAAGGAAAGTAAATTTAATAAAGTTGTATATGATGCTCGATTTAATAATGATAAACTTGAATCAATGAAAATTAGCCATGATACTTTGCTAGATTATACTGAAAAGATTGTTGAAGAAAATGATTTATTAAAACAAATTATATGTGATAAATATCCATTTATTTTAGTAGATGAATATCAAGATACAAATCGTAAGGTTATTATGACATTGAGCGCTCTAAATAAATATTCTACAGAGATACAACATGATTTTTTTGTAGGTTATTACGGAGATGTAAAACAAGATATTTATGATACTGGTGTGGGTAGTGATTTTTATGATATTCATAAAGGATTAATAAGAATAAAAAAAACGTTCAATAGACGATCAGCAAAAGAAATAATCTCTATTGCTAATCAAATTAGGAACGATGATTTAAAGCAAGAACCAATATATGAAGACTTTCCTGAAGGTAGTGTAAGTTTTTATAACATGAATATTAGTCGACAAGAATTTATTAATGCTCATATTGAAAAGTGGAATATAACAGAAAAGAATAAGTTGCATTGTTTTGAATTAACTAATGAGCTTGTTGCTCAACAAAGCGGCTTTGAAAATATTTATAATTTTTATAAAAATTCAGCTTGGTATAAAGTAGGGAAACGTTATGAATTTTTACGGGATCATGTATTGAGCTTAGATATTAAAAAATTAGGTGTCACACAGATTTTGTTCTTTAGAATACTAGATTTTAAATTTAGAATCAATCAAAATAAAACTGTAGTTTCAGATGTTATTTTTGAAAAAATCGCACAAAATATAAACATTCTAGAGTTGACAAATCTATTAACAAAATTTAAAAATGCCACTGGTGAAACTCTAAAGGATTATATCGAGAGTTTATTTTCACAATATCATAATGGTGATGATAAGTATGATAAAAATTTGGAATATATAATTGGTGATGATATTAAATCATACTCAGATGTTGAAGAATTTATTTTAAATCAACTTTATCTCTTTGATGAGCAAAACGAACAATCAGATGCAGACATCCTAAAGAGTAAGGAGGATGTATCTAAGTTTCTTGAAATTAATATAAATGAATTTGATTTATGGCATACTTTTATTATAGATAAATGCGGGAGTGATACTATATATCATACCTATCATGGAACCAAAGGACGAGAGTTTGATAATGTAATTGTCTTTATGAACGCTAAATTTGGTAGTGACAGGGAATACTTCAGTAGATTACTTAAAGTATTGTCAATAAAAGATGAGAAAGCAGAAAGAAATACTAATATTGAAGAAGCGAGAAACTTACTTTATGTTGCAGTGACAAGAACTATATTAAATTTAAGCTTCCTTTATTTAGATGATATAGGTGACTCTAAAGTGCAGGTTGAACATGTTTTTGGCGAAATAAAATACGATATTTAGTTAGCGTATAATTAATTATATTAAAAAATAAAAATTATCAAGAAAGACTAATTAACCCAATTAAGGAGCTTAGAAATTGATATGCTCCCCTTATGGTAGACAGTTAAATAATAAAACTGTTTACTATAAGGAGGGCTATTTTTTATGGGAAGAAAATCAATTATCTCAGACCAACAAAAAATCAAGGCTGTAACATCATATCTAAATGGAAAAGCTAGTATGTTAAGCTTATGCAACAAATTTAAAGTGCATAAGAGTTCTTTTCAAAAATGGGTAATACGATATAAATCGGAAGGTGAAGCAGGGTTAAAGCATTCTTGCAAAAATGCTTCTTATACTGCCAAATCTAAGATTAACATTGTAAAAGAATATCTTGGTGGACACGGCTCACTGAATGATTTATGTATTAAGTATCATATTTCTTCAAATACAGTTTTATGCAATTGGGTAAAGAAGTATAATGGTCATGAAAATATAAAATCTTCTGGAGTAGGAGGAAAACATATAATGACCAAGGGACGCAAGACTTCTTATTATGAACGCATTGAAATTATAAAATACTGTATTGAAAACAATAACAATTATAATAAAACTATTGAAAAATATAAGGTATCTTATCCTCAGATTTATACATGGATGAAGAAGTATAATCAGTTTGGTATTGAAGTGCTTATAGACCGACGTGGAAAGCCAAAACTTGAAGAGCTAATGACAGAAGATGAAAAGTCAAAAGCTAAATACAAGCTTTTAGAGGCACAAAACAGAAGATTACAGATGGAGAATGCTCTTCTAAAAAAAATCCAAGAGATAGAAAGAAGGCGATATTAAGCGAAGTTAGATACGAAGATACTTATCTTGCAATCCAAGGACTAGCTAATGAAAATAAATTTCCTATAACTGAGTTGTGCATTCTAGGCGGCGTTAGCCATTCTGCATATTATAAATGGCTACACAGAGAAAAAAGCAATCGAGAACTTAAAAACGAAAAATTATTGAAACTTATTTGCGGGTTATATGAAGAAAATGACGGTATCTTAGGCTATCGCCAGATGACGATTAAAATCCGTAGAGAATATAATAAAACAGTTAATTATAAACGAATTTATCGTCTTATGCGGATAATAGGATTAAAATCCGTATGCAGAAAGAAAAGATATAATTATATTAAGTCAACTACTGAAGTTACTGCAGAAAATATTTTGGCTAGAAATTTCAAAGCAGAACAAATTAATGAAAAATGGCTTACAGATGTAACCGAGTTTAAATATGGGAGAAGTGGCCAAAAGGCTTATCTAAGTGCAATATTTGATTTAGGTGATAGAAGCATTGTTTCATATGTCATTGGTAATTCTAATAATAATCAATTGGTTTATGACACCTTTAATCTTGCTATTAAAGCATACCCTTATGCTAAACCAATATTTCATAGTGACCGAGGTTTCCAGGTGCGACAAGAAGTCGCGTAATATATTGTCGAAAGACTACCCTATCCATTTCGGGGTAACTCTATCGTGACTAGCGTAAATGGTAACGTTCGGGTTAGAAAGCTCACGAGACAATGTGGAAGTTCGAATAGCCTAAATTGGGATAACTGCTAGAGTAAGAATGCTATGGGGAACGTAAAGTGAATCATTGTAGGAATCGTTACGCGGAGAAAGCGAAATAGGCTGAAACGCTTTGACCAAAATGGTGAGGAGTCTAGCAAAGGCGTACTGATAAACCAATGCGAATGGATAAAGAACTCCCGGTTTAAAGATGACTCCTAAGGCACTTGCAATTATATATTACGTGGAACTTGGTAAACCCTATATGTTCCTCTACCAAGAGGTATCTAACCGCAAGGGGAGAAAAGACATAGAGGGCAGAAGAAAAGGATAAAAAGCGAATGTTGATTTTGTAATGAAAACAGATAGGGGTTCAAACTTTGCCCTAACCCGAAAGGGTGCAGACTTATCCTATGGTATTTCTTAGCAGGAAAGGATTATATATTTATGAATTTTAGTAATTCAACGACGGATAAAACCGAGAGACTAAAAGACGCCAAATCACTTGCCTTTCAATGGGAAACTATTGATTGGAAACAAGCTGAAAACGATGTTAATAGACTACAAACCCGAATCGCTAAGGCAACAGTAAAAGGGAATAATAAGGCCAAAAGATTACAATACCTATTAACCCACTCTTTTTCAGCTAAAGCTTATGCTGTAAGAAAAGTAACAACAAATAAAGGGAAAAACACACCCGGAGTAGATAAGAAACTATGGTCGACTTCTGCTTCAAAGATGAAAGCAGTGCTTTCTCTAACTGATAAAAACTATAAATCAAAACCTTTAAGACGAGTATATATCGAAAAGAAAGGTAAAAAGCAAAAACGTCCATTAGGCATACCAACAATGTATGATAGAGCAATGCAAACCTTATACGCACTAGCACTTGAACCAATCGCGGAAACAAAAGGTGATTCTATTTCATTTGGATTCCGTCATGGAAGAAGTGCAAAAGATGCTTGCGAGCAAATTTTTTGTGTATTAGCTAGAAAATGCTCTCCGACATGGATACTTGAAGGTGACATAAAAGGTTGCTTTGATAACATCAACCATGAATGGTTACAAGAAAATATACCAATGGATAAAGGTATTATGAAGCAGTTCCTAAAATCAGGATATATATATGAAGAAAAACTATTTCCGACAGAAACAGGTTCACCGCAAGGTGGAGCTATCTCTAGTATATATGCAAATATGACATTAGATGGACTAGAAAAAGTGATTCAAAACAAATACCACAGAAATTCAAAAGGTAAAATAGAGAATCACTACAGAGCCAAAACTAAAGTGAATTTAATTCGATATGCTGATGACTTTGTTATCACTGCAAACTCAAAAGAAGTTGCCGAAGAACTTAAAACTACTGTTAGTCAATTCCTTGGATCAAGAGGGCTCACACTATCAGAAGAAAAGACTAGGATTACACATATTGACAAAGGATTTGACTTTCTTGGCTGGACATTTAAGAAATACAAAGGGAAATTAATAGTTAAACCTTCTAAAAGTTCCATTAAAAACATAATTAGAAGATGCTCCACAATAATCCTGAAAGAGGGGAAAGCTAGCACTCAATCTGATTTAATACGAAGGCTTAATCAAGTCATAAGAGGCTGGACGAATTATCACAAACACGTTGTTGCTAGCAAAGCTTTTTCATACATTAATAACACCCTTTATTACCTATTACAGCAATGGGCAAAACACAGACACCCTAACAAGAACCAATGGTGGCGGTTAAATAGATACTGGCATGAAAAAAACGTAAAAAGATGGCTTTTCACGACTGACGATTATAGTCTTATTAATTTGAGGCGGATTAAAATCGTTAGACACCCAAAACTGCAGATTTCAAAAACACCGTTTTTAGATAAGGACTATTTTGATCAAAGAAAGATGAAACTGCATGCACTTGTTGCCGCCTGAAAAGGTGAAGAAATGCTTGAGCCGTATGAGCGGGAAACTCTCACGTACGGTTCTTAGATGAGGGAAAGGGAGTAATCCCTTTTTCTTAATCGATTATACTTCAAAAATATTTAAAGAAAAGTTAAATAAAGCTGGAATGACACAGAGCATGTCAAGGGTCGGGCGTTGCATTGATAATGGACCAATGGAAGGTTTTTGGGGAATCTTAAAAACGGAGATGTATTATCTTCATAAATTTGAAGACTATGAAAGCTTAAAAAAAGCTACTGAGAACTATATAGACTATTATAATAATAGACGTTATCAGAAACGTTTAAAGTGCATGACACCAATAGAATATCAGCAATATCTATTAGGTAATGCAGCATAAACAAAGCGCCTACCAACTGATAGACGCCTTACTTGAAATCTTTAATTATTTCCACTGTCTACTTGACAGGGGGCAGTTCAAATATGGCTTCTTTTTTATTTACACTTTTTTATAAAGCCAGTGCTCGCATACATGAATTATTAAAATGAATATTACATGGAGGTAAATTATAAATTTTTTTAATTAGACATGATTAAACGGATTGAAATTAAAAAAGTAAAATATAAGGAAGCTATGATATGAATTTAATGTATATGATAATCTAAAAGTACACATAGGTAGTTTTGAAGAAGGTCGAGAAAAAGTCGTGTTACAGAATATGTTGTTATTGAAGATAATAAAATAATATTTATTCCATGGGAAATTTAAATGCAGTCTATGCAAACATTTTATTATAATTGAGAATCTTAATTTTTAGGTTTCGCATTGCAAATTCACTATAAAAAACAATGGTACCTGTTTTTATGGTAAACTAAAGGGGTGCTATCTTATTGTTATACGGCTATTAAAGAAATGCGAGAAGGCATGGGTATAACAGAATTCAGTAGTATTAACAATATATCGTGAATTAACACTATACAAACATATTGTATTTCAATACAGTTAGTATCGTGAAGAAAGAATATATAAACAAAAGCGGAGAATATTATCTGGCCTTGTAACAACTAATATGACGCCTAAAGGAATTCCTATTAGAGTAGAGAATTCCTGATATAAACACCATTCCAATTGTTTCCCATAATGCTCTTATCATATCAGGAAATAATTCCATCACATTTGGCATGTAAGTCATTAGAAACTGATGCATGAGTTATCACCTCCACATTTATATTGTTTTGTTCAAGATATTTTATTGATCCACTTATTCCGTCGCTTGTGCCAGTGAACTTTACAATTAAATTGCCAATAGGTACGTGTTGAATAATTTCAATATTTCCAAATAATATACTGGCATCAATTTTAAATTTTCTTGAAAGCTTTGAAATAAAGGCTTGGCTTGTTTTTGAACCAACAAATGATATTTTAGCAATTGTTTCGCCATCTGTGAATTCTTCATCCTGAATAAAATCGTATATCTTATCATAGTGGAAAACAGTAGAAATAAAATCTTTAGTTATCTTAGTTTGGGGGTTTGTGAAAATATCGATTATATCACCCCTTTCTACAATTAGCCCATCTTCCATTACAGCAACTTCCTGACAAATCTCCTTTACGACTTCCATCTGGTGAGTAATTATTACTATTGTTAAATTTAATTTTTCATTAATCTCCTTTAGAAGTTTTAGAATTGAACTGGTGGTTTGTGGGTCTATTGCCGAAGTTGCTTCGTCACATAATAAAACTTGTGGATCATTTGCGAGTGCACGAGTGATAGCAACTCTCTGTTTTTGACCTCCACTTAGTTGTGATGGATATGCTAAAATCTTATCACTAAGCCCAACGAGCTCCAAAAGACTTAAAACTTTTTTTTTTTTTTCATCCTTACTATATTTGTTTCCCTTAAGTGGATATGAAACATTTTGAAATACATTTCGACTTCTCATTAAGTTAAAATGTTGAAATATCATACCAATTTTTTTTCTGCTATCTCTTAGATATTTTCCTGACAATTTAGTTAAATCTCTATTATTAACTATAACTTGTCCACTTGTTGGTTTCTCTAATAAATTTATGCATCTTATTAAAGTGCTTTTGCCTGCTCCGCTGTATCCAATAATTCCATAGATTTTACCTTTCTCAACATGTAGATCAATTTCTTTTAAAGCTTCAACTGTTCCTTGACCATTTACATAAACTTTTCTTATTCCTTTAAGCCAAATCATATTTTACCTCCTTAAAAATCATAATAAAAAAATCCTCTTCTTTTAGAAAAGAAGAGGATAAAATGTATATAAAAACTACCATTGTAAGGGTTCACTTTTAATAGCACCTTCACTCATCTTTCAGAACAATGTTCTGATGGAATTAGCACCTTACACGTAAATAAAACATGTGGTTGCTGAAACATCATCGGGCCAATCCCTCAGTTTCTCTCGATAAGAATATTTATTAAGTTTTTGTTTTTTGCAATTGTTGCTTGCTTGAGATTTATTATACTGACTACTTTTGAAATTGTCAACAAGAAAATTATTTATTTTTTTTATCGTTGACAATATTAAATAAAAGATTTATTATAGCTTTTAAACAACTTAATATGATGATTCTTATCAAGAGAGGTGTAGGGACTGGCCCTTTGAAGCCTCGGCAGCGGGTTCTTTAGAATACTGTGCCAATTCCAGCAAATTCATTCTTGAAAGATAAGATGGCTTTATTTAAATTACTCAAATGCCCTCTTCTTTCATAGAAGAGGGTATTTTTTCAAAAAAACTGAATTAACTAATTAGTTAACAATCATTTTTAAATCTGTATAAATAAATTTATAGGATTTTCAATAAATCCAAGTAAAAACTAGGAGGGAACATATGGAAACTAATACAAACAAGAGATCTGAATTAAAAGCGGTGATTATATCAAATATTGATAGCAACAAAGAAAATTATATAAGAATCAGTCATGATATCCACAATAACCCTGAGTTAGGAAACCAAGAATTTTTTGCTTCTACTATTCTTACTGAAGTTTTGTCAAATGAGGGGTTTAACATAGAAAAATCAGTAGCAGGCCATCCTACCTCATTTATAGCAAGGAAAAAATCCAAAGAAAAAAAAGGTCCAATTATAGGATTTTTAGCAGAGTATGATGCACTTCCAAACTTAGGACATGCTTGCGGTCATAACATAATTGGTACTACAAGTGTTGCAGCTGCAATTAGTTTATCAAAAGTAATTGATAAGGTAGGGGGTGAAGTAGTAGTTTTAGGCACTCCTGCTGAAGAAGGAGGAGAAAATGGTAGTGCAAAGGGAAGTTTTGTAAAATATAATTTACTTAAAGGGATAGATGCTTGCTTAATTGCCCATCCTGGAAGCAGAAATTGTATTACTAGTGATTCTTTAGCTGTTGACCCATTGGATTTCGAATTTATAGGGAAATCAGCTCATGCAGCAGCTTGCCCAGAAAAAGGTATAAATGCTTTAGAGGGAGTTATACAATTATTTAATGGAATAAATGCGTTAAGACAGCATTTATCAAAGGATGTAAGCATACATGGTATTATAACTCATGGAGGAGATGCTCCAAATATTGTTCCAGAGTATGCTAAAGCGAGGTTTTTTATTAGAGCAGCTACTCGTATACGTTGTGATGAAGTAACTAATAAAGTCAGAAATATAGCTAAAGGCGCTGCGCTTGCTACTGGTTCTAAGGTTAACATTATAGCATTTCAAAATAAGGTAGATAACATGCTTAAAAATAGAACACTTGATAATATATTTGTAGAAAGTTTAAATTCCTTAGGAGTTGATATAGACATAAAAAAAGAATCAAATGTTGGGTCTTCAGATGTTGGAAATATAAGTCATGTTGTCCCAACCATTCAGCCAAATATTAAAATAGGACCAGATACTTTAGTAGGGCACACTAAAGAATTTTGTGATGCAGCAATATCAGAGCAGGGTGATATTGCGTTAATAACTGGTGCGAAGGCTTTAGCACTTACTGGGTTTTGTTTGTTAGCCGATGAAGATAAACTAAAAAGTATAAAGGATGAATTTAGTAGAGTGCTGGCTGAGAAATAACTTTTATCTTTATTAATATCTGGGAGATTGAATTAATTATTTCATATTGACAATTTTAAAAAATCGTGGTAATATTAGTAAAAGTTAAAACATATATGTTTACTAGGAATACGATATGAATATATTGGAAATACATTAAGGCAAGTATTAGCTTTTGAAAATAATCTTTGAAGGGAGTGTTCATAAATGTTTGATGTTGTTATTAATAATGGTACTTTAGTTGATCCTGAACTCAAAACGAGTTTCAAAGGAAGTTTAGGTATAAAAGATGGAAAGCTGGCAGAAATAACAACTGGAGAACTAGTTGGAATAAAAAATATAAATGCATCGGGGTTAATAGTTTCACCAGGCTTCATCGATATTCATGGACATGTAGATGGAGAAGATTATTGTGGAGAGCTGTCACTTCGTCAAGGTATTACTACTACAATAGGTGGTAATTGTGGGTTAAGTCCAATAAATATGAATACTTTCTTTGATAAGCAAGATAAAAAAGGGTTTGTTATAAATCAAGCGGAACTTGTAGGACATTCCATGAGTCTGCGTCAGGCCGTTGGAATTACAGATGTATATTCAGCAGCTAATAAAGAACAAATTTGCAAAATGCAATATCTTACAGAAAAAGCATTAGTTGAAGGTGCTTGTGGGTTATCATTAGGACTCGAATATGCTCCACATAGCTCCCTTGAAGAAATATATGCTATATGTATAATAGCTGCAAATCATAACAGACCTATTACAATTCATACAAGAGTTTCTTCGGATCATGATTTAAATTCACTAAGAGAAGCTATTGAGATTTCGAGGGTTACAGGAGCTGCAGTGCTAATTTCTCATTTTGTTTATCAATATAATGCAGTTATGGATAAAGCGTTAGAAATAGTGGATAAAGCAATAGAGGACGGATTAAATATAAGAATAGATAGTGGATTATATAACGATTGGGCTACGTCTATTGGAACTGCAATTTTTTGCGAGAAGAATGTGAATCATGGATTATTATGTTTAAATAAAATGCTTGTAGCTTCAGGAAAATATAAAGGTGAGAGATTAAACAAGAAACTATATAAAGAATTAAGAGCTGGTAATCCTTGTGAATGTATTATATATTGTACGGGTTCGAATGATAGTGTATATAAGGCTTTAGATAAAAGTTATGCAATGCCATCGTCAGATATTGGGCCTTATAAAAAGGGTGAAGGACATCCTCAAATTTCAGGTACATTTCCAAGATATTTTAGGTATATGGTCAGAGAACGCAAGGAGATAAGCCTTGTAGAGGCGGTTCGTAAGGCAACTTTTCTTCCAGCAGAAACTATGGGCCTTAAACAAAAGGGTCGAATTAAAAAGGGGACAGACGCAGATGTTGTTATTTTTGATATAGATACTATTAAAGATAAATCAGATTTTCCAGATGTGGGGATTCCAGATAGAAATCCTGAAGGAATAAAATACGTGTTTGTGAACGGAAAATTAGTTTTAGATGGAGGCATGATACAAGATAGTATGGCAGGAAGAACTATTAGAACAGCATAGCTATAAGAATAATTTATAAAAATAAAAGTGATTATTACAAGATAGGATATGTTATATACCCCATTAAATGGACATAACTATAAAAATAGTTGTAAAATCCATTTGGTGGGGTTATTTTATATGGTATGATGCATATATTATTATTATTTTAAAAGCAAAGAGAATTCTACCAACAGGATATAGTTACAATAAAGAAATCAAATAAATTAAAGGGGTAAATATAATGGAAAATGAAATAGTAACAAATATAGTTAATAATTTAGAGAGAAAACTTATAGATATTAGGCATAACTTGCATAAACATCCAGAGTTATCTAATGAGGAATTTGAAACAACTAAAACTTTACGTAAATTACTAAACGAGGCTCAAATACGTGTACTTAATTTACCACTAGAAACAGGGCTTGTTGCAGAAATAACGGGAGATAGAGAAGGCCCTATTATAGCCATTCGAGGAGATATTGATGCACTACCTATCCTTGAGGAAACAGATCTAGAATATAAATCACAAATTATTGGTAAAATGCATGCATGTGGTCATGATTTTCATGCATCTGTTATTTTAGGCGCAGCTTATTTATTAAAGCAGCAAGAATCAACACTCGCGGGAACAGTGAGAATTATATTTCAGCCAGCTGAAGAGCTAGGACACGGTGCGGAAGATGTATTAGCAAGCGGAGCATTATCTAATGTAGCTGCAATTTTCGGACTCCATAGCGCACCAGAGTTAGAAGTGGGAAGCTTTGGAACAAAGGTGGGAGCTATGACTGCAGCTGTAGATCGTTTTGAAATTGAAATTGAGGGCATTGGTACCCATGCGTCATCTCCAGAAAAAGGAATAGATCCAATTATTGTTGCAGCTCATATAATTACATCGCTCCAGACGATTGTTAGTCGAAGCGTTAGCACCTTTGATCAAGTACTTATTAGTGTTACTCATATTGAAAGTGGTAACACATGGAATGTAATCCCGAATAAGGCTTATATTGAAGGAACAGTGAGAACTGTTAATGCTAAGATGCGCGAGTTTGTTCCAAGCAAAATGAGACAAATAATTAAAGGTATGGCTGACTCATTTGGAGCAACTGCTGAGCTTAAATGGTATAGTGGACCACCAGCAACAAATAACACGAAAGATTGGACAGAGGTTGCATTAGAAGTTGCGAAGATGCAGGGGTATGTTGTTAAAAAACTTCCGGATACACTAATTGGTGAAGATTTTGCTTTTTACCAAGAGAAAATATCTGGTGCATTTGTAAATATTGGTACAGGTGTGTCATACTCACTTCATCACCCTCAATTTAAGGTAGATGATGCTGCACTTTTACCAGCTGCCAATTATTTTTCGGAACTTGCTAAGCGCGCTTTGGTAATACTTAAAGAAAAATAAATTTAATAAATATATGAACTAAAAAACACATTCCTAGGAAACATAGGAATGTGTTTTTGTTATTATATAATTATAATTCTAATGCTGTTTTTAAATCTTTTACTATATCAGTAACATTCTCAACACCTACTGATAATCTTACTAAATGATCGGTAATTCCAATTTCTTGTCTAATCTCATATGGAACTGCAGCATGTGTCATTGTGGCAGGATGGCAAATTAACGATTCTACCCCTCCTAAGCTTTCTCCGAAAGTTATTAATTGAAGATTTTCTAAGAATTTTTTATAATCATAATCTTTTTTTAGAACAAAGGAAATGATACCGCCATATCCATTTGCTTGTTTTTCTTGTATTTTATGTCCTGGGTGATCTTCAAAACCAGGATAATATACTTTTTCTACTTCTTTTCTATCTCTTAAGAATTCAGATACAATTTTTGCGTTTGAGTTGTGTCTGTCCATTCTTAGAGCTAGAGTTTTAATACCTCGTATTAATAAGAAGGAATCAAATGGTGATAAAACTCCACCTGTTGAATTTTGTATGAATCCAATTCTTTCTGCAAGTTCTTTATTATTTACGACAACAAGTCCTGCAATTAAATCACTGTGTCCACTTAGATATTTTGTAGCACTATGAATAACTATATCAGCACCAAGGGTAAGTGGCCTTTGTAGATATGGAGTCATAAATGTATTATCTACAATTAAAAGTAAGTTATTCTTTTTAGCAATTTTTGCAACTGCAGCAATATCTGTAATACCCATTAATGGATTTGTTGGTGTTTCTATAAAAATAGCTTTTACACTATCATCAATTTTATTTTCTAATTGAGTTATATCAGATGAATCAAATGCAGTATAATGTATACCGAAATTATTAAAATATTTGTCTATAACTCTAAAGGTTCCACCATAGATATTATTTGATATTAGAATTCTATCTCCTGTTTTAAATAACGACAATGTAGCAGTCGTAGCTGCCATACCTGAAGCAAATGCGAAACCTGCATAACCTTCTTCAAGATCTGTAATGAGTTTTTCGAGAGCTTCGCGTGTTGGATTTCCTGATCTTGAATACTCATAAGCATTATCAGCATCAAATTTGCCTTTTTTGAAAGTAGATGTCTGGTAAATGGGAACATTTACTGCTCCAGTATGAGCATCACCATCGACTCCACCATGTATTAATAATGATTCGAATTTCATATCTTTTTTCATATTTTTCCTCCTCAAATAATTTTTTGTAAATTATATTAATTAAAATCTAAACTTAAAAATTGTTTTATTCGTTCGTTACTTGTGTTAGTTAATAATTGCTCTGGAGTTCCCTTATCAAGGATAATCCCGTTATCCATAAATATTATATTGTCACCTACATCTCTTGCAAAACTCATATTATGAGTAACAACTACCATAGTCATGCCTTCAAGAGACAATTCCTTCATAACTTTAAGTACCTCTGATGCAAGCTCCGGATCTAGTGCAGAAGTTGGTTCGTCAAATAACAACACTGATGGCTCTATGGCCATAGCACGGGCTATAGCAACCCTTTGTTGTTGCCCTCCTGAGAGCTCATGAGGATAACTGTTAGCTTTATCTAAAAGTCCAACTTTATCTAAAAGATTAAGTGCTTTGTCATGAGCGGTCTTCTTAGATTGCTTAAGCACTGTGGTAAGTCCCTCCATAATATTTGCAACTACAGTCATATGAGGAAATAAATGAAATCCTTGAAATACCATTCCTGTATTTCGTCTTAGTGTTAGCATTTCTTTATCAGTAGGTTCCTTATTTCCACCAAAAACCAATTCAATATCTCCAATGCTTATAGTTCCTGTGTTAGGTATTTCCAATAAGTTTATACATCTAAGAAGTGTGGTTTTACCTGAACCTGAAGGGCCTATTACAATTGTTGTTTCACCCTTTTTTATTTTTAAATCTATACCTTTTAAAATTTCATTATCTCCGAAACTTTTGTGTAAATTTTGTATATTAATCATGATTTCCTCCAATTACCTAGCTACATATCTTTCAAGTTTTTTCTCTATTCTTTGTTGAATTATAGTTAGTATTGTACAAAATATTAGATATATAAAAGCTACTTCACAATACAATACAAGTGGCTCATATGTTGTTGCTGTTATTTGTTGTGCAACTTGGAACATTTCAGCTAAAGTAATAGCCGCTGCAAGTGATGTATCTTTAATAAGACTTATAAAGGAGTTTGACAGTGGCGGTACAGATACTCTAGCTGCCTGTGGCAAAATTATACGAAGGAGCGATTGAGTATGAGTCATACCAATTGAACTTGCGGCCTCCCATTGACCCTTAGGTATAGATAAAATGGAAGCTCTAATTACTTCTGAATTATAAGCCCCTACATTTAATGTAAAGCCTATAATTGCTGCGGGTAAAGCTCCTATTGTTATACCAGCTGCGGGTAATCCATAAAATAATATAAATAACTGTACGAGAAGAGGGGTTCCTCTTATTATCCAAACATATAAACTTGATATTAGGTTTAGTGATTTATATTTTGATATACGAGCAAGAGCCGTTACCATAGCTAAAATTGAACCAAGCAAGAAGGAAATCACAGCTACTGGAATTGTAAACTTCACACCTGCTATTAATAAAGGAAAGAAAGAATCTTTAACTATGCCGAGTATTCTTAGTGTATCTGCGTCTAAATTCATTTTATCACCCTTTTATTTTGATACATCGCTGCCAAAATATTTATTTGAAATTTTTGAATAAGTGCCATCTGATTTCATGTCAGCTAATGCTTTATTAACTGCAGTTACTAATTCTTTATTTCCTTTATTGAACATAAATCCACTAGGTTGTGCATCTCCTTTTGTATCAACAACCTTTATAGCAAGGTTTGGTTTTTGTTTTTTTAGATCAAGGTAAGATAAACTGTCATTAACTGTTGCATCTACTCTTTTAGAAACTAAAAGATCGATTGACTGATTAAAGCCATCAACTGCTTGGAGAACCGCACCATTAGCTTTTGCAATTTTGCCTAAGTCGCTAGTTAATGATTGAGCAGATTTCTTGCCCTTTAAATCAGCGAATTTTTTGATAGTATTATCAGAACTATTTACTATTAGAACAGCTTTCGAAACTATATACGAGGTTGAAAAATCGTATTTTAGTTTTCTATCTGAATTGATTCCAACTTCATTCGCTATCATGTCAAATCTCTTTGCACCCAGCCCAGCAAGCATACCGTCCCACTTTGTTTCTACAAATTCGGGTTTAACTCCAAGACGTTTAGATACTTCCGTTGCAATTTCAACATCAAATCCAGTTAATTTTCCTGATTTGTCATGGAAAGTATATGGTGCATAAGTACCCTCAGTACCGATTTGTATTTTTCCTTCACTCTTTATTGTTTCTAACAAATTTTTTGATGTTGCAGTTTTACTGGTACCACATCCTACAAGACCTAATGATGCTACTAATAAAGTGGTAATTAATATAGATAATTTTTTCATTTGTTTTCCCCCTTGAAGTAATCCTACTGTTTTAGTAAGGTATTGAATTAATAATACCATAATTAATCCGTTGTTGTCAATATACGTTCGAAATTAAAAGTGGATTTAATATATTGTATGATGTTATTTTATAAATTTGAAAGTGTATATGTGTATAATTTTCATTAATATTATGTGATATAATATTAATAATGAAAACTTATTTGGAAGGTGTAGTCTATGGGGAAATCAGGGAATATTATATTTAAATATTTGGAAGATAAATGTAAAGAACAAAGGATAACTGGAAAATCTGTTGTTGTAGGGTGTAGTACTAGGCAAATTGCAGATAGTTTGCTACTTCAAAGAACTAATGTTAGTTCTATACTTAATCGGTTATGTGAGGATGGAAAAGTATTAAAGACAAAAGGAAAGCCAATAATATACTATTCTAATTCGTCTACTGAAATGAAGAAGGAAAGAGAAAAGCCTTTAACAAATAGTTCTAATTTTTCTAATCTTATTGGTGGTAACAAAAGTCTTAAGAAAAGTATTCAGCAAGCACAAGCAGCTATTTTGTATCCACCGAGGGGGCTTCATACCTTAATACTTGGGCCTACGGGAGTTGGAAAGACTATGTTTGCAGAACTTATGTACAAATTTGCAATGGAGAAGGAGGTAATATCTAAAGATGCACCTTTTATTTCATTTAATTGTGCAGATTATTCAAATAATCCGCAGCTTATTATGGCTCATCTTTTTGGAAGTAAAAAGGGTGCATTTACAGGTGCGGATAAAGATAGAATTGGACTTGTTGATAAGGCTAATGGAGGCATTTTGTTTTTAGACGAAATACATAGATTACCTGCTGAGGGTCAGGAAATGTTATTTATGCTAATAGATAAATCTGTTTATACGCCACTTGGCAATATAGAGGAGAAAAAAAGTGGGAAGATCCTTATAATATGTGCTACTACTGAAGAAGTTGGTAGTGCTTTGTTAACTACGTTTACTCGAAGAATTCCTATGACAATTAATATACCCGCTTTAAAGGATAGAACAATAGATGAACGATTTGAACTTATTTGTGACTTTTTTAAGATTGAGTCAAGAAGAATAGCAAGAGAAATAACTATATCTACAAATACTGTAAGAAGTCTTTTACTTTATAATTGTAGGGGGAATATAGGACAGTTAAAAAGTGATATACAACTAGGGTGTGCTAATGCATTTTTAAAATTTGTATCTAAAGGTAAAAGTAAAATTGAAGTTCATAGTACTGATTTTTCAAATAATGTACGGCAAGGATTAGTATCGTACATGCAAGAATCCCAAATCGTTGATAAAATTATCAAAGAGGATATTAGGCTTAACTTTAAGCCTAAGGGGATAAAATTTCAAGTGGAATCTAACTCTGATTTGTTACCTGATAATTTCTATGAGAGTATTGAGCAAAGGATTCAAGAACTTAAAAATCGTGGAGTAGATGAGGATGATATTAATTTTACGATGTCATATGATATAAAAAACTATTTTAATAAGTATATAGAAAAATTTGAGCAAGAAATCAACAAAGAAGAATTGTCTAAAATTGTAGATGATCATATTATTGTTATAGTAGAAGAATTTTTTAAAACAGCATCAGAGCAAATGAAAAAAATATTTCCCACTAAAGTTTTTTATGGATTATGTCTTCATATAAGTTCAATTATTGAAAGAATACATCATAAAAAAGAAATAATTAATCATAACCTAAATGAAATAATACAAAAACATGGCAAGGAGTATGGACTCGCAATTAATTTATCTAATAAATTGGAGAAAAAGTTTGATATTAAGATTCCTGCTGATGAGGTAGGTTTTATAGCTATGTTTTTATGTGTAGATGAAACAAGCGATGATAATATTGGCAAACCTATAATTGTTATAGCAATGCATGGAAGAAGCACAGCTTCTTCCATGGCGGAGGTTGCGAATAGACTAGTGGGAGGAAACAATGTGTATGCATATGACATGAACCTAGATAAAAACCCACAAATAGCATATAAAGAACTTAAGGAATTTATAATTGCAAATCATCAAGGTCCTGGGGTAATACTTTTAGTGGATATGGGTTCTCTTGGAATGTTTGGAGAACTTATATCTGAGGAAACAGGTATAAAGATAAGAGTTATTGAGATGGTATCTACACTTATAGCTATAGAGTGCGCTAGAAAAGCACTAACAAATAACAATATTCATGAGGTATGGGAAGAATCAAAACAATCTGTAGCTTTTCTAAATAATTATAATATGAGCCTTACGGAAACTTATATACCGAGTAAAGATAATATAATAATAACTACATGTGTTACAGGAGAAGGCAGTGCTGTAAAATTAAAAAATATGATAGAGGGTGCAATCAATATAAAAGAAAGGGATATACAAGTTGTAGCAATAGCTGCAAGTGATAAGAAGGAAACTTTTAATACCATTAACACATTGTCAAAAAATAAGAAAGTAGTTGCAATAGTTGGCACTATAAATCCTAATGTATATGATATACCTTTTATACCTATTTCAGAATTGTTTTTGGATAATAATTATACAAGGCTAAGAGATATAGTGAGTAGAATAAAGACACCAGCAGATGTCTATAATGAAATTTTTGATGCCTTAGATAAAGAAATAACGGAAATAAATATTAGAGAATTCCAACCCTTATGTATAAAATTTCTAGATGACATAGGCGAGAATGTAATCAAGTATTTAGATATATATAAGGTTTCAGGACTAACCATGCATTTAGCATGTGCTTTGGTACGGTTAATAAATAATGAAGATACACCTAAGTGCTCAAAGAAGGAAGAAATAAAGACTAATTACTTAAAAGAGTTTGATATTATAAAAACTTTACTTATACCTTTAGAAAAATTCTATAAAATTTTATTTTCAGATGATGAAGTGTGCCATATAGTAATAATAATTTTAGAAATATAGTTAGATTTAAAGTATGTGTATAAATTTACTGCTTAAAACTTAACCAAAAGGTCAATGTGTATAATAAACATATATACACTTGAGAAGTTTGGAACATTTGTATAATAATAATGTTATGTGTATATATATATATTGATTTATATAGGATGAATTTATAATTCATCCTATATTTATTGTAAACGGTATTATAAGAATAAATAATCAAATATTTATAAATGAATCTATAGCTTGATTATACATAATAATTTATGGAATATGTTCATAGTGGGTAAGCATTTATAAAAAGTTGGCATGGGTATTGCTAAGTAAATAAGTGTAAAACAACTAAAATATAAAAAATAGCAAGGGGGATTTAATAATGAATATTATATTAGCATGTGCATCAGGCATGTCTACAAGTTTAGTGGCAAAAAAAATGGAGCAAGCAGCAAAAGAACGAGGTATAGACTGTAAAATATGGGCAGTATCTCAGGATAGGGTCGAAGAAGAAATGAAAGAAGCGGATGTAATATTAATAGGACCACAAATGAGATTTTTAAAGAGCAAACTCGAGGTAAAGGCTAATGAACTTGGAGTTGCAATAGATGTTATAAAACCTTTGGATTATGGAAGATGTGATGGTAATGCTATTTTAAGTGCTGCAATTGCTTTACTTGAAAAATAAAGTTAAATATTAAAAGTTTAAAAAATAAATAATAAGGATGAGGTGTAAGTTTTGGAAAAAATAATGGCTATAATAGATAAGTACATGCTACCTCTAGCAGATAAACTTAATGGTAACAAATATTTAACCGCTTTAAGAGACGCTTTTATGCTAACATTACCGCTAATCATATTTGGATCAGTGTTTGTAGTTTTATCTAATTTGCCATATTTGGATAAAATATTAGGTGTTGCTAATTTGGCAGCATTAAAAGCTCAGTTAGGCTGTGCATCAAATGCGACAATGTCAGTGCTTACGATATTTGTAGTGTTTGGTATAGGGTATAATTTAAGTAAGCAATATAAAATTGATGCCATATATGGCGCTGCAACAGCAGTGGCTTCATTTCTTATATTAACTCCAACTACATTTGAATTCGGAACAAAAAAGATTGTAGTTGATGGAGTACTTCCATTAGATAGACTTGGTGCTAAAGGCATGTTTGTTGGAATAATAGGATCATTTATAGCTGTAGAAATATACAGAAGAGTAGTAGCAAAAAATTGGACAATAAAAATGCCAGAAGGTGTACCGGATGCTGTTTCAAAATCATTTAGTGCATTAATTCCAGCATTTATAACTTTAACGACATTTCTTCTTATAAAAATAGTATTTACATTTACACCATGGGGAAATGTACATGATTTTGTGTACAAGTCAATACAAGCTCCTTTGATGGTATTGGGTTCGGGACTCCCAGCTACATTAATTGCAGTGTTATGCATACAATTATTTTGGTTCTTTGGATTACATGGTCAAATTATAGTGAATTCAGTATTAGACCCAATATGGAGATCTTTATCCCTTGAGAATCTTCAAGCATATCAAGCAGGGGCAAAACATTTACCTCATATTGTAAACAAACAATTCATGGATACGTTTACCGTTGGAATGGGTGGAACAGGAATGACACTCGCAGTAATTATTGCAATATTCGCATTTGCAAAAAGTAAACAGCTTAAGGAATTAGCCAAACTTGCAGCACCAGCAGGAATTTTCAATGTAAATGAACCCGTAATATTTGGGTTACCAATAGTATTAAATCCAATGATATTAATACCTTGGATTATAGCACCTTTAATAGTAACCGCATTCACATATTTTGTAATGTCTATAGGTTTAGTTCCAATCCCAATAGGGGTAGATGTACCCTGGACAGTTCCGATATTCTTAAGTGGAATGCTCGCAACTAACTCAGTGGCTGGTGGTATTCTTCAACTTGTTAATTTAGCCATAGTTTTAGTGATTTGGTCACCATTTGTAATTATTATGGATAGACAATATAAAAAGGCTGAGAATGATTTGAAAAATACAATTAAGGAAAACTCAGATAATAAAAATTCAAATATCAAAAACATAAAGGCGTGACAAAATAACGATAACTAGGAGGAATTAATATGGAAGAATTAGAGAATATAATTTTTGAACTAATAGTATATGCAGGAAATGGTAAATCAAGTGCTATGGAAGCGATACAAGAGGCTAAAAAGGGTGAATTTGAAAAAGCTGATCAGTCACTTAAAGATGCTAGTGTAGAGCTTGGAAAAGCTCATAAATATCAAACTAGTTTAATACAAGCAGAGGCGGCTGGAAAAGCTACGACTATTACTCTGTTGTTAATTCATGCACAAGATCATTTTATGTCAGCTATGACAGTTATAGATTTGGCAACAGAAATAGTAGAAATTTATAAAACAAGATAGGAGGAAGACAAAGTGGAGCTTAAATATAAATTTCCTAATGATTTCTGGTGGGGCAGTGCCTCATCAGGTCCACAATCAGAAGGAACGTCAATAGATGATGGGAAAGCATTAAACATATGGGATTATTGGTATGAAAAAGAACCTTATAGATTTTTTAATGAAGTTGGACCATCTTTAACTTCTGACTTTTACCATAAATATAAACAAGATATAAAGCTTATGAAGGAAATAGGTCATAATAGTTTTAGATTTTCTATATCTTGGTCAAGATTAATTCCAACTGAGAATGGAAAAGTGAATGAAAAAGCAAAAAACTTTTATAATGATGTGATAAATGAACTATTGGCAAATGATATCGAACCGTTTATAAATTTATATCATTTTGATATGCCACTTATTATGCAAGATAAGGGTGGATGGGAAAGTAGAGTTGTGGTAAACGAATATGTAAAATATGCAAGGGTATGTTTTGAATTATTTAGTGATCGAGTAAAAAAATGGTTCACTTTTAATGAACCGGTAGTACCCGTAGAAGGCGGCTATTTATATGATTTTCACTATCCTAATGTAGTAGATTTTAAAAGAGCTGTGCAGGTTGCATACAATACTACTATAGCTAGTGCACAAGCTATAAAAGAATTTAAAAGTTTGAATATTCTAAATTCAAAGATAGGAATAATTCTTAATTTGACACCTTCATATCCAAGAAGTAATAATCCAGCAGATTTAAAAGCTGCAAATATCGCTGATTTATTATTTAACAGAAGTTTTTTAGATCCGTGTGTAATGGGAAAATATCCAGAGGAGTTAATAAAACTAGTAAAGGAACACAATTTATTACCTGATATGATAGATAGAGATTTACAGTTAATAAAAGATAATGTAGTACAGTTTCTAGGAGTTAACTATTATCAACCAAGACGAATAAAAGCGAAAGCATTTATGCCGAATCCAGAATCACCTTTTATGCCTGATAATTTTTTTGATAATTATGAAATGCCAGGTAGAAAAATGAATGTTTCTAGAGGGTGGGAGATCTATGAGAAGGGCGTATATGATATCATGATAAATTTAAAAGACAATTATGGAAACATAGAGTCTTATATATCAGAAAATGGTATGGGTGTACAAAATGAAGAACAATTTATAAAAGATGGTATGATTGATGATAGTTATAGAATAGATTTTTTGAAAGGACATTTAACATGGCTTCATAAATCCATGGATGAGGGTTGTAATGTTAAGGGATATCATATGTGGACATTTATTGATAACTGGTCTTGGAGTAATGCTTATAAAAACAGATATGGATTTATACAATTAGATTTAAAAACTCAAAAGCGAATTCCTAAAAAAAGTGCATATTGGATTAAAGAAGTAGTTAAAAATAACGGATTTTAATTAAATGTATAAATATAGCATTAGATCAACTTAAGCAATTAAGTTGGTCTAATGTTATATTTTTTCAAAAATTATTAAAGCAAATATTAATATGCTATTCCCTCAGAATACATAGCATCTGCTACCTTAATGAATCCTGCGATATTAGCACCGGCAAGTAAATTACCTTCAAATCCATATTCTTTTGCAGCACTACTTGCTTTAATATAAATATCAGACATTATAGCCTTTAATTTATTATCAACTTCTTCAAATGTCCATGAGTATCTTATGCTGTTTTGTGACATTTCAAGTGCTGAGGTAGCAACACCGCCTGCATTAACTGCCTTAGCAGGCCCAAAAAGAATTTTACTTTTTAAGAATACATTAATTGCTTCTGGAGTGGAAGGCATATTTGCGCCTTCTCCAACTGCTATACACCCATTTGCTACAAGAGTTTTTGCAGATGTTTCATTTATTTCATTCTGAGTAGCACAAGGAAGTGCAATATCACACTTTATTTTCCAAATTCCTGAGCAACCTTCATGATATTCTGCAGTAGGATGATATTTAACATATTCACTTATTCTTTCTCTATTAACTTCTTTAATTTTTTTAACTGTATCTAGTTTAATTCCAGTAGGATCATATATGTATCCATTTGAATCACTTAATGCGACTACATTTGCTCCTAGCTGTATAGCTTTTTCGGCTCCGTATATTGCAACATTACCTGAACCAGAAATTACAACTGTTTTATTTTTAAAAGAATTTTTTGTAGCTTTAAGCATTTCTTCAACAAAGTAACACATACCATATCCAGTGGCTTCTGTACGAGCAAGACTTCCACCATAAGATAGTCCTTTACCTGTTAATACACCTGTAAATTCATTTCTAAGCCTTTTATATTGACCATACATAAAACCAATCTCTCTGCCACCAACACCAATATCACCGGCAGGAACGTCAGTATCAGCTCCAATATGTTTTGAAAGCTCAGTCATAAAACTCTGGCAAAATCTCATTATTTCTCTATCAGATTTTCCCTTAGGATCAAAGTCACTTCCACCCTTACCACCACCAATTGGTAGACCAGTTAAGGAGTTTTTAAAAGTTTGTTCAAATCCAAGGAATTTAATAATACTAAGATTAACTGAAGGATGAAGCCTTAAACCGCCTTTGTAAGGTCCGATAGCACTATTAAATTGGACACGAAAACCTCTGTTTACATTTACTACTCCCTTATCATCTATCCAGGAAACTCTAAATATAATTTGTCTCTCCGGCTCTACAATTCTATCAAATATTCCAGCTTCCATCCATTCAGGATGAGCTACAGCAACTGGCTCTAGTGATTCTAGTATTTCTTTTACAGCCTGTTGAAATTCTGGTTCGTTTGGGTTTTTCTTAATAACTTGTTGAGTTAAACTTGATAATAAACTCATTTTATGGCCTCCTCAAATATAATAAATAAATATGTGTTGAATATTAAAATTAATAGTTATCAATATATACAATTTTGTAAAAATTGCATTTATCTATTATATATTCTACCATTTATAGAACGATTTTTCAACTTTTTAAAAGCTAGTTTTGATAACGGTGAGCAGTGGTAAGGACTTGTGGTGATATACTACACCATAACAAATTAGTCGTGTGATTTTTATTAAATAAATTTCGCAAATATACTAAAACTAATCAATCTAATATAACTAACAAGGTTGTAATAATTTATTTGAGGAGATTGGTTTATATGTAAAATAAAGTACAAATCCATATTGAAGTTTATGTACAAGTTGAATATATGATTGTTATAAAATGAATTAATTTTAATAATAACATGCAATAATATAGTTTTTTAAAATTGATTTAAATATATAATGTTAATGGTTACATTCGTATTTATATGTTGATTTTGCGTTAATACGCCTACAATTGGCATATTATTGGTGAAAAAAATAGAAATGACAGAATATTAAAATACTTGACTTATGCTTCAAAAGTTAGTAAAATGATTTCTAATGGTAAGCAAAAATTCATTGTGACTACAATACGAATTTTTAAAAGCTAGGAATAATAATATTTAATTAGGGGGAATTTTTATGAACGCAATAAATACGACAGATACGTCATTTATGATTTTTGCAACGGTATTAGTAATGTTAATGACACCGGGACTTGCTTTATTTTATGGTGGAATGGTGAGAAGAAAAAATGTACTTAGTACTACAGTACATAGTTATACAGCAATGGTAATTGTATCACTTCAATGGGTTTTAATTGGTTATACTTTATGTTTCGGAAAAGATTTCGCTGGTTTTGTTGGTAATTTTCAGTTTCTTGGTTTGAATGGTGTAGGATTTCTTCCAAATGCAGACTATGCAACTACGATACCACAATCAGTATTTATGTTATTTCAGTTAATGTTTGCAATAATAACACCTGCTTTAATTTCAGGAGCAATTGCTGGGAGAATGAAATTTCTTGCATTTGCAGTCTTTATTTTAGTATGGACAACATTAGTTTATGATCCAATTGCACACTGGGTATGGGGTGCAGGTGGATGGCTTAGAAATTTAGGAGCACTAGATTTTGCAGGTGGAAATGTAGTTCATATAAGTTCAGGTATATCTGCACTTGTTGTAGCACTTGTAATAGGAAAGAGAAAAAAATTAAAATCAATTACTCCACACAATCTTCCTATGACACTTCTTGGAGCAGGGATTTTGTGGTTTGGATGGTTTGGGTTTAATGCAGGAAGCGCACTCGCAGTAAATGGTGTAGCACTTAATGCATTTATTACAACTAATACATCTGCTGCGGCGTCTGCACTAGCTTGGTGTACATGTGAGCTGATTATTAGAAAGAAAGTTACATCCCTTGGGCTTGCAAGTGGTATAGTTGTAGGATTAGTTGCTATAACACCTGGTGCAGGTTTCGTAAGTCCGATGGCTTCCATATTGATAGGTGGAATAGGCGGCATAATATGTTTCTTTAGCGTAACTGTAGTTAAACAAAAATTTGGATATGATGATGCATTAGATGCTTTTGGTTGTCATGGGATTGGAGGGATTTGGGGAGGCATAGCTACTGGTATTTTTGCTTCAAAGGCTATAAATTCTGCCGGCGCAAATGGATTAATTCATGGTAATATTAAATTACTAGGAATTCAAATAATAGCAATTGTTGCAACAATTGCATACTCAGCAATAATGACATTTATTATATTAAAAGTATTAGGTAAGTTTATGACCTTAAGAGTAAGTGCGGATGAAGAAAATGATGGATTAGATATTTCTCAACATGGTGAGGAAGCTTATGGTGGTATAGATATTTAATAAAATAAAAAGGGGGTACTATTATGGAAGAAAAATTTTCAAAGATAGATATTATTACATCTTCAAGTAAATTTGAAGAATTAAAAGAAGCTCTAAATGCGATTGGTGTAAGTGGTATGACTGTATCTAACGTTTTAGGATGTGGAATTCAAAAGGGCCACAAAGAATTTTATCGAGGACTCGCTTTAGATATTAATCTTTTACCAAAATTGAAGGTAGAAATAATAGTGTGCGATATTCCAGTAGACTTGGTTGTGGAAACAGCACAAAAGGTACTACACACGGGGAAAATGGGTGATGGAAAAATATTTGTTTACGATGTGAAAAATATTATAAGAATAAGTAATGGTGCTGAAGGGCGAGATGCTCTACGATATAACAAATAATTATATTTAAAAGTAATAGATCAGTTTAATTCTATAAAAATAAAAAGTGCTTTCTATGATTTAATTAAATTGTAGAAAGCACTTTTTATTTTAACTAAATTTATACTTAAATATAATTTCAAGGAGGTATATCGTTGTCATAATGGATATTTATTTTTGTAAATATTAAAAAAAATTTTTTATTAAATACGAATATTTGATTTTTTATTATCAACTCTAAATCATTTTAAATGTATTTTTCTAGAAAAAGTCTATATTTTAAACATTTGGTTCAAATAAACACAAGCTTAATCGAATAAAATGAATAACATTAAAAGAAATATTGCAATTGTCTGAAAAGGGTGGTATTATATTATTTATAATATAAATGGTAATTACAATCAAAAGTTACTAAATAAACTAAGCGTAAAAAGGAGGTTATATAAAACTAATTAATAATGGAAAATAATTTGTGGGAGGAATTGTATGAAAAAAAAATATTCTATTATGGTACTAATGGCTTTAAATACTTTGATATTGCTTTCAGGATGCATATTTATTGTATATAGTATTTATTTCAAAATAACTTTTAAAGTTATTAACACAAATATTCCAGGTGCAATTATTGGTTTGACGGTTTTATATTTTTCAGCACGCTATTATAAAATGATCTTAAAACTAAAAGGTGAAATAAATGAAAAAGGTAACAGTTTTTCTTGGGCAAATTTTAAACGAATGAAAAAAGAATAAAAAAGAATAAAAAAGAATGAATATAGGGGGGATAATAAATGAAGAAAATGACAAAAATTTCTATAATAACTTTGTTAACAGTATTGTTTATAAGCGTTTTTTCAGTTGTTGTATTTGCAGAAGGGGCAAGCGGAGATCCGACAGGTGTAAAAGCGGCTACGGTCAATCAGATAACAGCGCAGATTGCTGGTAAACCAACATCTAGTGAAATAACAACACAAATTGCAAAAAATACATTGGGTGTTAATTATGTATGGGTGCTAATGACGGGAATGTTAATATTCTTTTTCCAGTGCGGATTTGCAATGGTAGAAACAGGTTTCTGTAGATCTAAAAATGCTTTGCATACAATGGCGATGAACTTTATGGTATTTGTAGTTGGTGCAATAGGTTATTTCTTAGTTGGTTTTGCAATTCAATTTGGTGGTGTTGGAGGTTGGGCTTCGCTTGGATCTGGGGTAGCAACGTTAAATCATGAAGTATCTATAGCTGGTTGGGGTATTTTTGGTACAAAAGGATTAGCACTTGCAAGTGGTGGAACTTATGATGTAGGAGTATATGCATTATTCTTCTTCCAGATGGTATTTATGGATACAACTTGTACAATACCAACCGGATCAATGGCAGAAAGAGTTAAGTTTTCGGTAGTAGTAATAAATTCATTTTTCGTATCAATGATATTTTATCCACTATTTGGTAATTGGGTATGGGGCGGAGGATGGCTTGCGCAATTAGGTGTACGTGCAGGACTAGGACATGGTGTTGTGGATTTCGCTGGATCAGCAGTAGTACACTCAATGGGAGGTATGATGGCTCTTGCGGGTGCAATTGTTATAGGACCTAGAATTGGTAAATTTAGAAAAGATGGAACAGCAGTAGCATTTCCTGGACATGATATACCAATGGCAATAGTCGGAACTATAATCTTGTTTTTCTGTTGGTTTGCTTTTAATGCAGGTAGTACAACTAATGCTACTGATCTAAGACTAGCAGTAGTTGCAACTAATACAATGATTGCAGGAGCTGTAGGTGGATTTACCGCAATGATGTATATGTGGTTAAGATATGGTAAACCTGACCCGTCAATGATGTGTAATGGAGCTTTAGCAGGACTTGTTGCAATCACAGCTCCTTGTGCTTTTGTAAATGGAATATCATCTTTTATAATTGGGATTATCTCCGGAATACTTGTATGTATATCAGTAAGGGTATTTGAAGATAAATTCAAAATCGATGATCCTGTTGGTGCAATATCGGTTCATTGTGTTAATGGTGTATTTGGAGTACTTGCTGTAGGGTTGTTTGCAGATGGGACCTACGGAGATGGTTTAAATGGAATTAAAGGTGGAGTTATTGGTTTGTTTTACGGTGGTGGATTCAAACAATTAGAGGCTCAACTTATATGTGTTGCAGTATTGATTGTTTGGGGATTTGGATTATCTTATTTGTTCTATAAAGTGCTTAATAAAACAATGGGACTTAGAGTATCTGCACAAGTAGAAATTGATGGTTTAGATGTTCCGGAAATGGGAATGCTTGCGTACCCAGATTTTGCATTAAATCCTGATAATATTGAAATATCAAGTTCTATAAAGGAGAGAATGATTCATCCTAAAAAATAGATAAAAATTATCTGTAATTGTATTCAAGATAACTTTATAAAATAAAAGGGGGTTACAAACATGGAAGAAAAATTTTCGAAAATAGATATTATTACATCTCCAAGTAAATTTGAGGAATTGAAGGAAGCCTTAAACGCAATTGGCATCAGTGGCATGACTGTGTCAAACGTTTTAGGATGTGGAATTCAAAAGGGTCACAAAGAATTTTATCGAGGACTTGCTTTAGATATTAATCTTTTACCTAAATTAAAGGTAGAAATAATAGTGTGTGATATTCCTGTGGACTTGGTTGTGGAAACAGCAAAAAAAGTACTACACACAGGAAAAATGGGTGATGGAAAAATATTTGTTTATGATGTTAAAAACATTATAAGAATCAGTAATGGTGCTGAAGGACGAGATGCTCTTCGGTATAATAAATAATTACATCTATAATTAAAGAAAAGCAGATCAACTTAATTGCATTAAGTTGGTCTGCTTTTTAGTTGTTATACTTTTTCGATAATAAGGCTTTACATAAAGTAATAGCTATGGAGAATATATTAAAAAAGATAAATAGTATCACTAAATTGTAATTTAATTAATAAAATAAAAAAGCTTGACTTTTGTCGCAAAATTAAGTAAAATGACGCTTATTGGCAAGAGAAAATTCATTGTAACTGCAATGAAATTTTTTTTGCATTTAGGAATAATATTTAATTAGGAGGAATTTCTATGAAGGCAATAAATGCTGCAGATATGTCATTTGTAATTTTTTCAACTTTATTAGTAATGTTAATGACGCCAGGACTCGCTTTGTTTTATGGGGGAATGGTAAGAAGAAAAAATGTACTTAGTATTACAGTACATAGTTATGCGGCAATGGCTATTATATCAATTCAATGGATTTTAATAGGGTATACGTTATGTTTCGGAAAAGATTTTGCTGGAATTATTGGCAATTTCCAATTTATTGGATTGCAAGGAGTGGGATTTCTTCCAAATAATAATTATGCGACTACGATTCCACAATCAGTATTTATGTTATTTCAGCTTATGTTTGCAATAATTACTCCCGCTATAATTTCAGGAGCAATTGCTGAGAGAATGAAATTTTTCGCTTTTACAGTATTCATTTTAATATGGTCAATAATAGTTTACGATCCAATTGCACACTGGGTATGGGGTGCTGGTGGATGGCTTAAGAATCTAGGAGTATTAGATTTTGCAGGGGGATATGTTGTTGAAATAAGTTCGGGTATTTCAGCACTTGTTGCAGCACTCGTAATAGGAAAGAGAAAAAAGTTAAAAACAATTACTCCTCATAATATTCCTATGACAATGTTAGGGGCTGGAATTTTGTGGTTTGGATGGTTTGGATTTAATGCTGGGAGCGCACTAGCAATAAATGGTGTAGCATTAAATGCATTTATTACAACTAATACATCTGCTGCTGCAGGTATTATTTCTTGGAGTATATGTGAGGTAGTTGCTAGAAAAAAGGTTACGTCACTGGGCATTGCAAGTGGTATGGTTGCAGGACTTGTTGCAATAACACCAGGCGCGGGTTTTGTAAGTCCTATGGCATCGTTATTAATAGGCGGAATTGGAGGCATGTTATGTTTCTTTAGTGTAACGGTATTTAAACAGAAATTCGGTTATGATGATTCCTTAGATGCTTTTGGGTGTCATGGAATTGGAGGCATTTGGGGAGTACTAGCTACTGGTATTTTTGCTTCAAAAGCTATAAATTCTGCTGGCGCAAATGGATTAATATATGGTAATATTAAATTAGTAGGAATTCAACTGATTGCAATTGTAGCAATTATTGCATACTCAGCAATAATGACATTTATAATATTAAAAGTTATAAGTATATTTATGAGTTTAAGAGTAACAAGTGAAGAAGAAATGGAAGGACTAGATGTTTCACTACATGGTGAAGAAGCTTATGGTGGAATAGATATTTAATGAAACAAGTTAAAATAAAAGGGGGTACGGGTATGGAAGAGAAATTTTCAAAGATAGATATTATTACATCATCGAGTAAATTTGATGAATTAAAGGACGCTTTAAATGAAATTGGTGTTAGTGGAATGACTGTATCTAACGTTTTAGGATGTGGTATGCAAAAGGGCCATAAAGAATTTTATCGTGGGCTTGCCTTAGACATTAATCTTCTACCTAAAATAAAAGTAGAAGTAATAGTTTGCGATATTCCTGTAGAATTAGTTGTAGAAACTGCAAAGAAGGTACTTCATACAGGGAAAATGGGTGATGGAAAAATATTTGTTTATGATGTTAAAAATATTATAAGAATCAGCAATGGGGCTGAAGGTCGAGATGCCCTAAGATATAATAAATAATTTAATATTAAAAGGTCAGCTTAATTACATTAAGTTGGTCTTTTTTTATAAAAAAAAGACTTTTTTGCTGTTTATTGATATAATTTATTAAAACTGAGTTGAAATTTTAAAAAGTATAAAGGGGTCTTTTAATTATGAAATTTGTTACGTATATTAACAAAGGTAAGGAAAGCGTAGGAATTATTATTGGACAAAAGGTTATATATATCAATGAAATATACAATGCATTAGGTAAAGCTAGTGTTAGTTCTATGATTGAACTAATAGAAAGTTTTGAAGAAAATACAGTGGAAAAAATTAAAAATGCTATTAGTAGTAACAATTTTAATTATGTATCATTAAATTCAATTAAATTACTTGCGCCAATACCAAATCCCAAAAGAAATATATTTTGCCTTGGCAAAAATTATGTAGATCATGTAAAAGAAATTAAAAAAACTAAAATATCAGGTACTGGTATTCCAGAATACCCTATATATTTTACTAAAGTAGCATCACCTGCAATTGGAAGTGGTGATTTTATTAAATTTTCTTCAAAAGTTACAACTCAAGTAGATTATGAAGTAGAACTCGCAGTAGTAATTGGAAAAGAAGGAACTGATATTAAACCAGAGAATGTAGAAGAATACATTTTTGGCTACACTATAGTTAATGATGTTTCAGCTAGAGATTTGCAAGGAAAGCACACTCAGTGGTTTAAAGGGAAAAGTTTAGACACATTTTGCCCTATGGGACCATGTTTAGTTCATAAAAGTGAAATTAAATTCCCAGTAGAGCTAAATATAACATGTAGTGTTAATGATGAATTAAGGCAAAATTCCAACACAAGAAATTTAATTTTTGATATACCATATATTATTAGTGATTTGTCAAAAGGGCTTACTTTAAAACCAGGTGATATAATTAGTACAGGCACTCCAAGTGGTGTTGGTCTAGGATTTGTTCCACCTAAGGTTTTGAAAAATGAAGATATCGTAGAATGTTATATTGAGAATATAGGCAAATTAGTTAATAAAGTAATCGTTATTAATGGATAGACAAAAAATTTAAAAATATAAGTTAAAGGCATACTTTTGTTTAAAAAGTATGCCTTTAACTTAATATGTGTGTATTAAAGTTATTACCTGTATTATTTTATTTGAGCTAGACCCTTTTCTTTTAAAACTTTATTTAAAATAGTAAGATTAAATAAATCCTTAGTATCGGGTTCTGATTTTAAGAAACCTTCTTTAACTGATGATTTAACAAAATCAAGTACTGAATCTTTTTCAGGATCGTTTGTAATTGTTAATCTCTTAAAAGCAGCATCTAAAACATCATTTGCTATTGATTTCTTAGTTAACTCAGTGATTTGTTTATTAACTATTTCTTTAGCTTTAGCTGGGTTCTTATTAATATATTCGGTTGTCGCTACGTGATTTTTTATAAAAGCTTCAACAATTTGTGGATGATCTTTTAAAAACTCAGTTCTAACAACTACTACAGCAGTAGTATATTTTCCTTCCCTAAATACATCTTTATAATCTAAGATAATATTTGCACTTGCCTCTTTTATTAGCCTTGATCCCCAAGGTTCTGGTACGAGAGCTGCATCTATATCTCCCTTTTGTAGTAAGGCTAAAATGTCTGCGTTCTCTACCTGCCTTACTTCTACGGTTCCACCCTTTGTTTTATCCTTAAGTCCATTGTCAGATAATATTTTTCTAAGAGTTAAATCCTGAGTGTTTCCAAACTGAGGAACTGCGATTTTCTTGCCACTTAAATCTTTTAAATTCTTAATAACTATGCCTTTTCTAGAGACAAATATTGCTCCTGCATCAGTTGCGCCTGCAATAATTTGAACATCACCTTTAGATTTTACATAAGCATTTATAGCTGGTCCGGGTCCTATATATCCAATATCAATAGCTCCTGCAAAAAGTGCCTCTACTTCTGCTGGACCTGCATTAAATAGTTTCCAATCTATTTTGTTCGCTGCGCCTATAGCCTTTTGAAAAGTACCTTGATCGCGGCCTACAAGCGCTTGTGCATGGGTTATGTTTGGAAAATATCCAACTCTAACATTAACAGCCTCACCTTTTGTTTCTTTTGATGAGCAGCCTGAAAATGTCCCAATAATTGAGATACCTAGTAATAATGCGATTGAAAATTTGAAAACTTTTGAATTTTTCATTTTGTCCCCCTTATTTTAATTATTTCATAATCCTAGTATTGCGGTATGTTTAATATGATATGTAATAGTTAATATATTAGTTCCTAAATAAAAATATGTCAATAGTTTATTTTTTTTAGAAATATGTTGCAATTTTAGTTGAAACATAGTAATATAATAGGAATAGTAGGCATTGAATAGTTTGAAAGTTCAAAAAATATAATTATAAGAGGAAGGCGGTGAAAACTATTTGAGAATATGGGGTTAGAGAATTCTTGAATGGCGGGGGCTATGAGTATGTTAATTGTAGGTGGGGATAATATTGAAGTAATAAATTGTAATCTTTGTAAATATGGATATTGTGTATCTAAACACATAAGTGGTCGTAAGAACAAACATAAATGTATTGAAATTCCTAAAGACATTGATTTAATTTTAGTTTTAACCGATTTTGTTAGTCATGGAGTAAGTAATCATATAAAAAAAGAGTCTAAAAGGCTTGGTATAAAGACTATATATTCAAAACGCTCATGGTCCTGTGTTGAAAGTTCATTAGTAGTATAAGCAGAATTTAAATACATAATAAAAATTAAATAATTTTCTTATCTAGAGAAACTGAGGGATTGGCCTGATGAAGTTTCAGCAACCACATGTTTTGACATGTAAGGTGCTAAGTCCAGCAGAACTATGTTCTGGAAGATGAGTGAAAGTGCTATTAATTTAATTATTCTACGGAGTGTTAATGCATTTTATCCTCTTCTTTTATAAAAAAGTAGAGGACTTTTTTTATTGAATTTTTAAATAAGTATAGGTTGTTTTTTAAAGAAAACTAAATAAATGAGGGGTGGTTTTATGTCATATAAAATAGCTGTTGCAAGTAGTGATGGCAAGGTAGTAAATCAACATTTTGGAAGAGCTACACAGTTTTTAATCTTTGAAGTGGAAAAGGATAATTATAAATTTTTAGAGTTATTAGAAGCAAGTGCTTTTTGTGAGTTTGGAGAACATGATGATAATAAACTTTTGTCAGCAGTGCAAGCACTTAAAGGCACAAGAGCAGTTTTAGCTAGCCAAATCGGAAAGGGTGCAGCTCAGGCACTAAGAATAAAAGGAATAGAATCTTTTGATGTGCGTGATTTGATTGAGGATGCTTTGGAGAAGTTAATTAAATATTATTCAAATATTGATAAAAGTATCAAATAGTATATAGGGTAAATAATATAACAATAAAAGGGGGCATACTTGAATGCAGAAGGTAGTTGAAATTGATAGTGAGAATTTAAGGCTTAGGGGCATACTCCATACTCCTGAGAATATAAATAATAAAGTACCGATAGTTATAATATTTCACGGGTTTTGTGGTGATAAAATGGGTCCACACTTCATATTTGTAAAGTTATCTAGATTACTTGAAAGGGCTGGAATAGCATGTATAAGGTTTGATTTCGCAGGAAGTGGTGAAAGTGATGGAGATTTTATAGATATGACTATGGATACCGAGTTAAAAGATGCAAATAACATTTTAAATTATGTAAAAACATTAGATTTTGTAGATAATGACAGAATTGGAATAGTAGGATTAAGCATGGGAGGTGCAATTGCTAGCATGCTTGCAGGAGAAAGAAAAAGTGATATAGAAACAATTTGCTTATGGGCACCTGCAGGAAATATGGGTGAAATAATTTTAGATAAACATTATATTGGGGCGAATTTTGAGGAATTTAGGCAAAATGGTTATTTTGATGTTGAAGGATTACTTGTAGGGACGAAATTTGTGGATAATGTTAAAAATATAAAAATATATGAAAAAGCAGCTGAATATGATAAAAAATCTCTTATAATCCATGGAGACAAAGACGATGTAGTTTCATTAAGTGCATCGCAAAAGTATATCGATTTTTGGGGAGATTCCTCTTTATTAAAAGTGATTAACGGAGCAAATCATACCTTTGACAAACGTGAGTGGGAAGAACAGGTAATTGATAATACAATAGAATTTATAGAAAAACAACTTTAATTAAGCTATTGACAAATTTATCAAATGTTAATATAATGTAAAGTATTCCTACATGAATTGTAGGAATGTTTTTTGCAGATAAACATATTAAGAGATATGAATTTTATGTAAATAACAAAAAATATTTAAGTCAAATGCTATAAGAAGGTGATATGTAGATGAGTATTGATTGGGAATTTGTAATTAGCAGTTTGCCTTTATATGAAAAGGCTGCATGGATTACTTTAAAGCTAGCTTTTGGAGGGATACTTATATCAGTAGTTATTGGTCTTTTGTGTTGTGCAATACTATACTTCAAAGTTAAGGGTATGGAGATTATTGTTAAGGCATATATAGAACTATCAAGGAATACTCCACTACTGGTGCAGATATTTTTTCTGTATTATGGTCTTCCAAAGTTAGGTTTAAAGATGAGTGCGAATACTTGTGCAATAATTGGATTAGCCTTTTTAGGGGGGAGTTACATGGCTGAGGCTTTTAGAGGTGGAATAGAAGCTGTGAGTAAGTCACAGATAGAATCTGGCCTTAGCATAGCACTTTCCAAGTTTCAGTTAGCTAGATATGTGATAATTCCTCAGGCATTTTCTGTGAGCTTACCTTCTCTTGGTGCAAATTGTATATTTTTATTAAAGGAGACATCTGTACTAGGAGCTATATCCATCTTGGATGTTATGAATGTAACGAAGGATTTAATAGGAATGTATTATAAAACTTTTGAATCTTTAGCAATGCTTGTGGTGGTTTATATTATTTTGATTTTGCCATTATCAATTTTATTATCTTGGCTGGAGAGGAAGGTGCGTTATGCAGAGTTTGGGAATCAGAGCAATCTTTGAAGGGAAAAACTTTGAGCGTTTGTTCGAAGGCTTATTTGTAACAGTTGAAATTGCTTTAATTTCAATAATTATAGCCTCTATTTTAGGTATAATTATTGGACTTAGTAGAACAACAAAATTTAAACCCATACTTATTATTAATCGCATTTATCTTGAATTATTTAGAGTAATACCTACACTTGTTTGGTTATTTATTTTCTATTTTGGAGTTACTACAGCATTAAATGTAGATATTAGTGGCATTACAATCGCAATTATTGTTTTTAGTCTCTGGGGTGCGGCAGAAATGGGGGATATTGTACGTGGAGCATTGCAATCATTACCAAAACATCAGATTGAATCAGGAAAAGCTCTAGGATTAAGCTATTATAAACTTTATAGGTATGTTCTTATACCACAAGCCATAAGGAGAATGTTACCTGGTACTATTAATCTAGCTACAAGAATGGTTAAGACTACCTCACTTGTAGTTTTGATAGGGGTTATAGATGTAGTAAAGGTGGGACAACAGATTATAGAAAGTTCTCGTTTTAAATTTCCAACTGCTTCTTTTGGAGTTTATGGGTTTATATTTATATTGTACTTTCTAGTATGTTATCCATTATCTTATATATCAAAAAAGTTAGAAACTAAATGGAAAGATTAGGGGTGGAAATTATGGATAAGGACAATACTGTCTTGCTTCAAATACAGGATATTCATAAAAAATTTGATGATAAAGAGGTTTTAAAGGGCGTTACCCTCAGTCTACATAAGGGGGAAGTCCTAGTTATTTTAGGGCCATCGGGCTGTGGTAAAAGCACGCTACTAAGGTGCCTTAATGGTCTTGAGAAAATTCAAAGCGGTGATATAAAGTTTAAAGATAAAAGCCTTATACAAAAGGATATGAATTGGGAAGATATACGTTTGAAAATAGGAATGGTATTTCAAAATTATGAATTATTTCCGCATATGACAGTTATAGAAAATATACTTCTTGGTCCTTTAAAAGTTCAGAAAAGGGATAAAGCAGAAGCACTAACACAGGCAGAAGAACTTTTGTCTAGAGTTGGGTTGTTAGATAGAAAGGACTCATACCCGAGGCAGCTTTCAGGAGGTCAAAAGCAAAGAATAGCTATTGTAAGGGCCTTATGCATGAATCCAGAAATAATTCTCTTTGATGAGGTTACAGCCTCGCTTGATCCTGAAGTAGTAAGAGAGGTATTAGATGTCATATTGGGCCTTGCAAAGCAAGGTATGACTATGGTTATTGTTACTCATGAAATGGGGTTTGCTCGCTTAGTTGCTGATCGAATAGTATTTATGGATGATGGAATTATATGTGAAACTTCAGAGCCACAAGAATTTTTTGAAAGTCCAAAGACGGAACGTGCACAGCACTTTCTAAATATATTACAATATTAATTATTAATGATTAAATATTAATTAAGGGGACGATTAATTATGGGAAATGTTAAAAGAATTATTTTGGCTTTAGCTGTTACAACAATAGTAGTGGGAGGACTTGTGGGTTGCGGAAGTAATTCATCAAAGAAAAGCGGATCAACTGTTACAAATGATAGTTCTATTGCAGCAATCAAAAAACGTGGGACTATAAAAATTGGAGTATTTAGTGATAAGGCTCCATTTGGTTATGTGGATTCAAATGGAAAAAATCAAGGGTTTGATGTAGTTATTGCTAAAAGATTTGCAAAGGATCTTCTAGGCGATGAAACTAAAGTTCAATTTGTTTTGGTTGACGCAGCGAGTAGAGTAGCTTATCTTGAATCTAAAAAGGTTGATATAATAATGGCTAATTTTACAGTTACAGATGAAAGAAAACAAAAGGTTGATTTTGCAAATCCTTATATGAAGGTATCTCTTGGAATAGTAGCTCCTAACAGTGCTAAGATTACATCAATTGATCAGTTAAAAGGTAAAAAAGTTATAATAGCAAAAGGAACAACAGCAGAAACGTATCTTACAAAAACCTACCCTGATATACAATTACTTAAATTCGAACAATACTCTGAAATATTCCAGGCACTTAAAGATAAGCGTGGAGATGCTATTGTAAGTGACAATACAGAAGTTATTGCATGGGCTAAAGATAACCCAACATTTAACGTTGGCGTACCATCACTTGGAGCAGAAGATACAATTGCTCCTGCAGTTGCTAAAGGAAATAATGAACTTAAAGATTGGATTAACACTGAACTTGTAACTCTTGGCAAGGAGAAATTTGTACACAAAGCTTATGAATCCACATTAACACCTGTATATGGAGCAAATTATGAAGAAAACATCGTAATTGAAGGTGGAAAGTTAAAGTAGGAATAACAAAAAAATTAAAACTTCGTTAAATACTTTATATTATAAGCATTTAACGAAGCTTTTTTAGATTGCTGTTTACACAAAACTATTTACAGAACCTAATACTTTTTCAATTCTATCAAAGGCTTCTTTTAAGTTGGCCCTAGGACAACCAAAGTTTATTCTTATAAATCCTTCTCTTCCAAAGTCGACTCCATCAGAAAACTTTATATTTGTTTTATCTAAGAAAAATTTGTATGGATATTCAATACTTGCTTCTCTAGCATCTATCCAAGCAAGGTAAGTTCCTTCATTATGATTTATTTTTAAACCTTTTATTCTAGATACTCTTTCCTCTACATAATCTCTATTTTCTTTTAAATATTGTAATAATTCATTTTTCCATTCATCACATTCAGTATACGCTGATTTAAAAGCTTCTACTGATAATACTGCTGGATGACCAAACACACCTAGAATTTCTTTTTTATAAATTTTTCGTATCTCTTCGTTTGGAATTATAGCAAAGCCTAAAGGTAGGGCTGGAATATTGTAAGTCTTTGCAGGACTAGCTAATGTAATACTTATGTTTTTAGCTTTTTCATTTATAGTGAATGCTGGAATATGCTTTCCTTCAAAAATTAATTCACTATGTATTTCATCCGAAACTAATAATAAATTGTTTTCATCACAAAACTTAATTACATTTTCTAATTCCTCTCTACTATATACCCTACCTACCGGATTATGAGGATTGCATAATACAAAAACCTTAATATTTTCATCAAGAGCCTCTTTCATTGCTTCAAAATCAAAAGTATATTTATCATTAACAAGTTTAAGAGGTACTTCTAAAGCATTACAATTAACCTCACCCGGTAATCTTCTTATGTGTGGGTACATAGGTGTATTAAACATTATATCACCTTTAGCAACTCTACACGCCATAGTAGCTCCTGGCATTACACTAGGAATAAGAACAATCCATTCCTTCTTTATTTCATAATTATATTCTTTCTTATAAAAATCATATACTATTTCTTCTAATTTCTTCTCATCATGGGTATAACCAAAAACACCATGATTGACTCTCTTTGTTATGGCATTAAGGATTGGTTCTGCTGACTTAAAATCCATATCAGATATCCATAAAGGAATATAATCTCCTCCTTGTCCATCCCATTTTGAACATGCTGTATTTCTTCTATCTATAATCTCATCATAATTAACCATATTATAAGCCTCCATTATATTTCATAAGTAAATGCTTCATTAAAACTTTTTAAAAATTGTTTTGTACGTTCTTCTTTAGGATTAAAGAAAAATTCTTTTGGATTTCCTTCTTCTAATATTCCACCGTTATCAAAGAATATTATTCTATCTGAGACCTCACGTGCAAAATTCATTTCATGTGTAACTATAATTAGTGTAATACCGCTATGTGCAATAGATTTTATTACATCTAATACCTCGGAGACCATTTCTGGATCTAATGCTGAGGTTGGTTCATCAAACAAAATAACCTTAGGGTTTATAGCTAATGCTCTAGCTATAGCAACTCTTTGTTGCTGTCCACCTGATAATTGATGTGGATAGTAATTTATCCTATCTTTTAATCCTACTTTAGTTAATAATTCTATTGACTTAGTCTTTGCTTTTTCTTTTTCTTGCTTTTGCACAAAAATTAAAGCTTCCATAACATTTTCTAAGGCTGTACGCCTTTTAAAAAGATTATATCCTTGAAATACCATTGCTGTGTCTCTTCTAATATTTAGGATATCTTTTTTCTTTGCATTAGATACATCTATATAAATATCATCTAACTTTATTTCTCCAGTGGATGCAATATCTAAAAAGTTTAAAGTCCTTAAAAATGTTGATTTCCCAGAACCGCTTGAACCAATGATAGTTACTACTTCTCCTGTTTTAACAGTTAAATTTATACCTTTTAACACATGATTTTTGCCAAAACTTTTATGTAGATTTTTAACCTCTATCATCTATAACCTCTCTATCTTGTATGTTTAGTTTGATTTCTATTTTTTTAATTACTATTTCTATAAGCAAACATATAACCCAATATATTATAGCCACAGATATATATACCTCAAAAAACCTCATATTTCTTCCGGCTATAACTTTAGCAGATCCCATTACATCCATTACTGAAACAGTAAATGCAAGTGATGTCGATTTTATTAGGCTAATTAATGTATTGCCAAGATTAGGGATTGCAACTACTAAGGCTTGTGGTAATATTATTCGTCTCATTATTGTAGATGAAGTCATACCAATAGATTGTCCAGCCTCAACTTCCTTTTTATCAACTGAAAGTATTGCACCTCTTATCGTTTCAGATGTGTATGCGCTTTCATTTAAAGAAAATGCTAAGAATACAAATACCATAGCTGGAATATCATTAATATTATATTTTGTACTAAATTTATAATTTATAAATTCTATTATAAGTGGAGTGCCATAATAAGCTAAAAACAATTGAACTAACAATGGTGTTCCACGCATAAAGGATACATATAGTATTGTTAATTTGTTAAGAATTGGTATTTTTTTAATCTTTATAATTGCTATAATAAATCCTAATAATATACCAATTACACTTGAAATTAAGGCTATCTCTAATGTAGCGGGTAAAAATTTTAATATTTCTGGGAATGACTCTATTATAAATGAAGGTTTAAATATATCTTGCATAGACTACATGCCTCCTAACGTGAATAATCTTTACCAAAATACTTGATACTTAATTCTTTTAATTTGCCCTCTTTTATTAGAGAAGTTAAAACGATATCAAATTTCTTTTTGAGCTCAACTTGATCTTTTCTAAACATAAAGTAGCCTTTAGATTGTTGTACTTCCTGTTCATTTTTTATTGGTAATGTCTTGAGTTTTAAACCGAGTTCTTTTTTTGCTGTATCTACATATGTTTCAGTTACAACATAAGCATCATAACGGCCATTTTGTACATCTTGTAATACTGGAGCATAGCCAGCTTCTGTATAGATTATTTTTATTGGATTCGCCTTATGAGTTTCGTTATACTTTTCTAAAAATAAAGTTGTTGCATTCCCGGAAGAACTTCCTGGAACTTTTTTTCCTTGTAAATCATCAATAGTTTTAATTTTTGTTTCGTTTTCTCTTACAGCAATAACTGTATGGTTTTTAACGTAGTAATTGTCATTAAATAAATATTTTTCTTCACGTTCAGGTTTTTTAGTCATGTTATTTGAAACAACTTGATAGCGATTAGAATCTAATCCTGCAAATAAACCTGCAAAATCTGTTTTTTGAAAATCTAATTCAATTTCTGGTAATCTTTTATCTATTTCTTTTAATATAGCTACTTCATATCCATCTAATTCACCTTTTTCATTTACATAATTATAAGGCTTAGGAGAACCCGATAATGCTACAACAACCTTTGCAACTTTTTTAGAACCTTCATCACTCGCTTTCTTTTGACAAGATATTAATGATGTTGATACAATTAATATTGTTATTAATCCTATGACTTTTGTGATCTTATTCATAATAGTCCCCCATTTAAAGCTTTATTTTTTATTCTAATAATTTTTTATAATAACTGTTTGATGTGTACAATGCCACTGCTGGGTTATGTCCTAGTACCCTATCTTTTGTAATTAAAGTAGTTGTAAGTATGTTTGTATATTTATAAAACAAACTGTCATGTCCAACACATAAACCTACTACGACATTTAAATCAGTTTGTGCTTTATCTAAAAGTTTAGCCTGCATAATTGGGTTACACATCGATTCACCAGTTTTTTTTATGTATTCATCTCCTATATTTATTTTCTTTTTTTCCACTGCTCCAACCTTGCATGCAACTCCATAAACTTTAAATCCATTTTTCTTTAATATTTTTGAAAAGATTCTACTTTCATTAATTAGACCTACACATGTTGCAATCCCAATTTTCTTTGCTCCAATTTTTTTTGCAAACTCTATAATTTCTTGAACCCTTGTAATAGTACAATAAAATTCACCCTCTACTTCTGCGGCTGCTTGTGCTATTTTTTTATTTTCTGGATTATTGATATACAAATCCACTACAGCATCAAGTTCAATATCTGACAAGGAAGTCGTTAGACAAAATTCTGGATACTCCTTATCTTTGGAAGCGCAATTTGTAACTGCGCAGTCAGTACATGTCAAACAATTATCACTCATTTTACATTCCTCCAATCGTTAGTTGTTTATCAGTCTTTATTCTAATAATGTACAAGCGAAAATAATAATATAATTCATACTATATCGCTATGTTTACTATTTAAAGTAGTATACAATCTAATTTTTCATTTGTCAATTAATACTCTCTTTAATTTTTTTTATCGGTTTTAACAACAATTGTAAATTATTACTTCGTAAATTTGAATGAGCTTTAGTTATAGTGATTTTAAAACAAATTAGAATGAATTTCTATAAAGCTATAGTATGAGGTCATTACAGATATATTTTTGAAATAAATATAAATACTTGACATTATTTTGAAAGGGTTGTAGTATAATATAAAATCAAAATTAAATATATAGGAATGCTAGGTATTAGAAGAGAATATTCTTGTAAAGTTTTATTGAAATGTAGTTTAGATTTAATTTAGTGATAACTTTCTAATAGGGGGGAATTGTTATGTGGGCAAAAGATTTACTACTTGATAATTGTAGTATTTCAGAAAAAAATTTGAAAAAGCTTTTAGAGTTACTCAAAACAATACAATATGGATCTGTGACATTAGTTTTACAAGATGGTATAGCTATACAAATGGAGCGAAATGAAAAGTTAAGATTAAGATGAATGGAAGTAATTATATTGGAAAATCATAAATAATAGACTAAAGCTAATCGTTATGATAGATATAAATATAGATGGCAGTAATAAAGTTAACCAGTAAACTGGAGACTAGACTTATTTTCTGAATTATAGAAGATAATTTTGGCCTTTTTTAATTTGGAGGAGAATTATGTTAATAGACGAAATAATAAAATAATTGAAGAAAAAAAGATACATACTGTGGAAGTGATACATGCAGATACCCTAGGTATGCTTGGAGGTAAAATGGTTCCCATTAAAAGCTTCCTTAAAAATTATAATAGTGGGTTTGGAGTGTGTAGAGCATCTCTAGGATGGGATATACAAGGTAATCTTTTTGAAGGAGTGGAAATTTCTGATTTTAAAACAGGATGTCCGGATGTAATAGTGAAGACTATATTGTCTACATTTAGAGAAATTCCATGGAGGAGTGGTAGTGCTTTTGTGTTTGGAGAAATTCATGAAAATAATGGTGAAGTTTTTAAATTAGCACGTAGAGAAATACTTAAAGAACTTGTTAGTAAATATGGTGGGGAATTTGTAAATTTGTTTTTATCAATTGGGAGAAATGAAGTAAATCTTTATGAAAAAGCAGTGACTGATTGGGAGTTTAATAGATATTTTGAATATAGTTAGCTGATTATTTAAATAAAAAATCTTGACAAAAATTTTAAGCATGGCTATAATAATAACATACTAAACATATATGAATGATATAAAACTGACTAGATAACTAGAGGTTTTAGGATACAGAGTAAATCTGTCCTAAAGCCTCTTTTTTTATTTTATAGTTTATGTATAAGATTTAGATTTTTAGAAGAGATATATTTAGTAAGATCAACGATGTCTAATTATTGGAAGGAGTAGGGATATGGAGAACAGAAATAGAAATAAAAATAATACAAATTTTTCTCATCTTGCCAAATTGCATCCATGTCTTGGAGGAGAGGCTAATGCGAATTTTGGAAGGATTCATCTTCCGGTTAGTCCGGCTTGTAATATACAATGTAAATTCTGCAAAAGAGATTGTAACAGTGATGAGGATAGACCAGGAGTTGCTAATGGTATATTAGCTCCAAAGGATGCGGTTGAAACCATAAAAAGAGCTTTGGAACTTTGTCCACAAATAACTGTAGTAGGGATAGCAGGACCTGGAGATACACTGGCAACAACTCAAGCAATTGATACATTTAAACTTGTTGATATTGCATATCCAGACTTAATAAAATGCCTTAGCACTAATGGTTTATTGTTATATAAATATGCGCAGGATCTTTATGATGCTGGAGTAAGAACCATAACTGTTACAGTAAATGCTGTTGATCCATCTATTCAGAGCCAAATTATATCCTTTATTGTATATGAAGGAAAAAAATATTATGGTGAGCAGGCCGCTAAAATACTTATAACAAATCAATTAAAAGGTATAGAAGCTATAAGTAAGCTTGGAGTAGTTGTTAAGATAAACTCAGTACTTATACCAGGCATTAATGATAAACATATTGAAGAAATAGCGAAAACCGTTAAAGCAGCTGGAGCAATGTTATATAATATTATTCCACTAATACCTCAACATGATTTAGATTACATTCCGGCACCTACATGCGAACAATTAGATAAAGCAAGAACAGAGGCTGAAAAGCATCTTGAGGTTTTTAGGCATTGTAAACATTGTCGTGCAGATGCGTGTGGGATACCTGGAAAAGAGGATCTTTCAAGTAAGCTTTATGGAACAAATAAACATTTAGAGACATTTTCACACGGTTAATTAATCATTAAAATTATTAAATAATGATGCTAAATATAAAATCAAATAACATAAATAGGAGTGATTAAAATGGCAAAGAAAATAAAACAAATTGCAATTTATGGTAAGGGTGGTATTGGTAAATCAACTACAACTTCAAATATTAGTGCGGCATTATCAAAACAAGGCTATAAGGTTTTACAATTTGGTTGTGATCCTAAAAGTGATTCTACAAATACCTTAAGAGGTGGAGATTATATTCCTACGGTACTCGATACATTAAGAGAAAAAAATTCAGTGAAGGCTCAAGATGTATTATTTAGAGGATTTAATGGAATTTATTGCGTAGAAGCAGGTGGTCCGGCTCCGGGAGTTGGTTGTGCAGGACGTGGAATAATAACTGCAGTTCAATTATTTAAACAGCAAAGAGTGTTTGAAGAACTTGATTTAGACTATGTTATATATGATGTTTTAGGAGACGTTGTTTGCGGAGGGTTTGCAGTTCCAATAAGAGAGGGAATAGCTGAACATGTATTTACAGTTTCATCATCAGATTTCATGTCAGTATATGCATCAAATAATCTATTTAAGGGAATTCAAAAATACTCTAAATCAGGTGGAGCACTTCTTGGAGGTATTATAGCAAATTCAATTAATACACCTTATGCTAAGGACATAGTTGATGATTTTGCAAGAGTAACAGAAACGAAAATAATGGAATATATCCCTAGATCAATTACAGTAACTCAAAGTGAACTTCATGGTAAGACTACGATTGAGAATGCGCCAAATTCAGAGCAAGCTAAAATTTATAATAGGTTAGCAACTAAAATTAATGAACATGTAGAGTCAAAAACTCCATCTCCACTTGGTATTCAGGAATTAAGAGATTGGGCAGCTAAATGGGCAGATAAATTAATAGAAGTGGAAAGTGGAATAATAGGAACTGGAGCTGCTGGAAATTTATAAAAATAAATTAGACACAAATAATCACGTTATTTACGTAGAGGGGATGTAATCATGAAAATAAATCTTGATACACCAGTTGTAGAGAATCGTGAACAACGATTGGGTACTATAATTGGTTGGGACAATGGAAGTGCTTCGAATCTATTAAAGGAATCATCGTCAATTTGTAGTGGTTGTGGAGCAAATGGTGGAGAAAGGTTATGCGAAACTAAAGGTCCGTTTACTCAAGGATCAGTATGTAGCGAGATGATGGTTGAATGTCAGGCGGGAAATATTCGCGATGCTGTACTTATACAACACTCACCTATTGGTTGTGGTGCTGGTCAAGTAATTTATAATTCTATATACCGTAATGGACTTGCAATGCGTAAGTTACCAGTCCAAAACATCAGAATAATTAGTACTAATCTACAAGAATCAGACATGGTTTTTGGAGGAATTGCAAAACTTGAACAATCCATAAGGGATGCGTGGAATCGTCATAAACCAAAGGCGATTTTTTTAGCAACTTCTTGCGCTACTGGAATTATCGGTGATGATGTAGATAGTGTAGCTACTAAGTTAGAAGAGGAACTTAAGATTCCGGTTGTACCTCTTCACTGCGAAGGTTTTAAATCTAAGCATTGGAGTACAGGCTTTGATGCCGTGCAACATGGACTTTTAAGGCAAATTATAAATAAGAATCCTAAGAAACAAAAGGATTTGGTAAATGTTATTAATTTGTGGGGAACGGATGTATTTACTCCAATGCTCGCAGAACTAGGACTCAGGGTTAACTTTGTTGTTGATATGGCAACAATTGATGAATTGGCACAAATGTCTGAAGCTGCAGCTACTGTAGGGTTCTGCCACACATTGTCATCATACCTAGCGGCAGGCCTTGAACAGGAATTTGGAGTTCCAGAAATTAAGTCCCCTCAGCCATATGGTTTTGATGGAACTGATGCTTGGCTCCGTGAACTAGCGAGGGTAACTCACACCGAGGAAAAAGCAGAAGTGTATATAGCAAAGGAACACGCAAGAGTAGCACCTCGCCTAGCAGAACTTAAAAAACTACTTAAAGGTAAAAAGGGATATGTTGCAACGGGGTCCTCATATGCTCATGGGCTAATTTCTGTGCTTAGGGAACTGGGCGTAGAGGTGAATGGATCTCTTGTATTTCATCATGATCCGATTTATGATAGTCAAGATCCAAGCTCAGACACTCCAGATTCTAGAAAAAACTCTCTTGAATTTATGGTTAATGACTCTGGCGATGTTCCAAATTTTAGTGTAAGTAATCGTCAGCAATATCAATTTTATGGATTACTTAAGAGGGTAAACCCAGATTTTATTCTTGTTAGACATAATGGTCTTGCTCCACTTGCGTCAAGAATGGGTATTCCAGCAGCTCCACTTGGTGATGAACACCATGCTTTAGGATATCAAGGAATACTAAATTTAGGAGAAACTATCTTGGATATCTTGGCACATAAGAAATTTCATTTAAATCTTTCAGCTCATACAAAATTACCATATAAACAATGGTGGTTAGATCAGAAAGATCCATTTGTCCTTGCAAAAGAAATAATTTAAGAAGTATGGAGGTAATATTATGATTGATATTAAGATTGAAGATGAAAATATAGATAAAAAAATAGTAAAAACTAATTCAATTGAACAGGTTCGTTATGTGTGCTCTCTTGGAGCAATGCATACTGCTTCAGCAATTCCAGGAGTAATTCCCATAACACATTGTGGTCCAGGTTGTGCTGATAAACAATATATGAATCTTGCTTTTTATAATGGGTTCCAAGGTGGAGGATACGGTGGTGGTTCTGTGGTTCCAAGTACGAACTGCTCTGAAAAAGAGGTTATCTTTGGTGGTGCAGAGAGGCTTACAGAATTGATTGAATCCACTGTTAAAATTTTAGATGCTGATTTATTTGTAGTGGTTACTGGTTGTATTTCAGACTTAGTAGGTGATGATGTTGAATCAGTAGTAAGTGATTTTCAAAAACAAGGGGTTTCCATTGTAGTTGCTGAGACTGGTGGGTTTAGAGGAAATAATTTTACAGGACATGAACTAATTACAAAAGCTATCATAGATCAGTATGTTGGGGAATATGATGGTCCTAAAGAAAAGGGGACAGTTAATGTTTGGTCTTTGCTTCCCTACCATAATACCTTTTGGCGTGGTGACCTTACTGAAATAAAGAGAATTCTTCAAGGCATTGGCCTTAAGGTAAATATCCTATTTGGACATGGTTCAGAAGGTGTTTCAGAGTGGAAGAATATTCCTAAGGCTCAGTTTAATTTAGTGCTATCTCCATGGCTAGGACTTCAAACTGCAGAGCATTTAAAAAGTAAATATGATCAACCATATTTACATGTTCCGATTATTCCTATTGGAGCTATTGAGACTAGTGCTTTTTTACGAAAGGTAGTTGATTTTGCTGGCATTGATGTAGAAAAGGCAGAAGCATTCATTAGAGCAGAAGAAAAAACATATTACAACTACTTGGGTGATTTTTCAGATTTTTATGCTGAGTATTGGTGGGGATTACCTGCGAAGTTTGCAGTGATTGGTGATAGTGCATATAATATTGCATTATCAAAATTTTTAGTAAATCAGCTAGGATTACTTCCTGGAAAGCAGATTATAACTGAAAATCCTCCAGAAGAATATAGAGATTCAATTCGAAAACTATATCAAAATATTGCGGAGGATGTTTCCACTGATGTTGATTTTGAGGAAGACAGCTATACTATTCATGAGAAAATACGAAATGCAGATTATGGTCATAAACCACCAATAATATTTGGTACTACTTGGGAAAGGGATCTTGCAAAAGAACTTAAAACTTCAATAATAGAAGTAGGTTTTCCAGCATCTTATGAAGTAGTGATTTCCAGGTCATATATAGGATATAGAGGTGCGTTAACTTTACTAGAAAAAATTTATACAACTACAGTAAGTACTAGTGCTTAAGCTAGTTTCAACGAATTTCTAATTTTAAAGTAATTTCATTGTTTGCCACTTTAGCTCCAATAATTTTAATATCTCTAAATAATAAAATATTTGATATTTATGGTTGGCTAGGAATAATTGCAACTTATGGATTCATTGTTAACTATGCACTTATTACAATAGCTGCCCCAGTATATTTGTATAAGGAAAAAGAATTGAAAATTAAGGATATAATAATTTCGGTAATAACATTAATTGTATTGTTAATTCCTATTGTGGGAAGTGTATACCCATTGGCCGCATATCCATATAATATTTTCCCATTCATATTTCTAGCGTGGTTAGTTGTTGGTGGTATTTGGTTTGTGATACAAAAGGTTAGAAAACCAGGATTACTTTCTAATATTAAAACTGAGGTGAATCTAAGCAATGAACAATTTAAAGTTGATATCTAAAATAACAAGCTTGACATTAGCCTATAATAGCATTACAATATAAAACAAACATATATGAATAGTAGGTATTAAGTGCTATTTTTATTAAACTTAAACTTAAAATTAAATATAAACTTCTTATCAAGAGTGGTGGAGGGACTGGCCCTATGAAACCCGGCAACCTAATTTAAATTAAAGGTGCTAATTCCAGTAGGTTTAAACCTTGAAGATGGGAAGCTAATAGGAAAAAATCCGCCTATAGCTAGCCTATAGGCGGATTTTGTTTTGGTTAAATATTAAGGGGAATTAGACTTTATATTATTAATGTATATTATAAAACGTTAGGGTCAAAGGAGTTACAACTTTTAATAGTGGGGGGAAGTAGATATGGGGGAAAATAGTTTATTATTTGATAATCGTAGTATATCAGAGGTGAATTTAAAAAAGCTTTTACAGTTACTTAAGACAACCCAATATGGATCTGTAACACTCGTGGTACAGGATGGTGTAGTTATACAAATAGAGCGAAATGAGAAACTGAGATTAAGATGATTAAAAAGTGTAATAAATAATTTAAAGGAGGAATAAAAGTGGATATTGAAATAAATGGTGAATTTGTAGATCTTGATAAATTTCTAGAAAGCATATTAGGAGAAAATGACAAAAGTGAAACTAATTCTTCATGGGAAGAGGAAATATTAAATATTGCTGGTATGTCTTTCATTAACAAGATTTCTTGAGGGAATAACCCCTATGATTTTCAGAAAAAATGCTGGACTTAGGTTTTCAAATGGAACGAATTTTGGGGAGAAATAGTTGCATAAGTTTAAACTACGGATGTAAATAAATCCACTATGATTACTAATATTCAAGTTGACTGGAAAACCAGAGGCTTTAGGTAAAATAATTGTGTTGTTTAAAACAATAACAATATTTTACCTAAAGCCTTTATTATTTTATCTATTACGATAGCATATAAAATTACAAAATGAATGGGGGAGAATTTTATGAAAAAAAGTAAACTATCAAAATTATTAACGGAGGTGATTGCATTTTCACTTGTATTTTCACTTGCTGGATGTTCATCTAAAACAAGTAATGTAAGTGCTTCCAAAACAGAACCAAAAACTATAATTATAGGAATAGGTAACGCATTTAAGCCATATTGCTATTTGGATGATAAAGGCCAGATTGCTGGCTATGAGCATGAGGTTTTACAAGAGGTAAACAAACTTCTTCCACAATACAAATTTGAATATCAACCGGCTGAGTTTAAAACAATTTTGGTTAGTTTGGGAGCTAAAAAAGTGGATTTAGCAGCACATCAATATGAAAAAAATCCTGAAAGAGAAGCTAAATATCTATTTGGTGAGGAAAGTTATACTACTTTTATTCTAAGAATAACAGATAAGAAAGGAAGGACGGATATAAAGGGTATTGCCGATTTAAAAGGTAAAACTGTGCAAACATCTCCAGGAAGTAATGATGCCTATATTTTAGGAGAATATAATAAGAAAAACAATAATGCGATTAAACTTGTTTATTCAAGTGCAGATCAAGCTACAACAGTTAAGTCAGTTGAAGATGGAAGAATAGATGCATTTATTTCAATAAAAAGAGTTGTAGATTCTTTGAATAAAACTTATGGAGATGTTATTCAAACGGTGGGTGATCCTATAGCTTCTTCGAGTACTTATTATGTTTATCGTAAAGAAGATACTAAGTTAAAATCAGACGTAGATGGAGCATTAAAAACTCTGAAATCAAATGGAAAATTATCTAAGATTTCAATAAAAATATTAGGAGGAGATTACACTACTAATGATTAATTATTGCAAATGCACCAAGGGGTGCATTTGTCTTTTGACAAGGGTTGTGAATTTTAATAATTAAAATAAAGGTTGTGGATATAGATGGGAAAAATGGTTGATTTAAGATTGATTTTTGTAGATTTACCGCTATTAATATCTTGCCTACATATTACATTATTGATAGTAATATTTGCGACTATAATAGGATTGCTTTTGGGTATAGTCTTGGCCTTAGTTAGGGTGTATAAAACCCCTGTATTTAGTCATCTAGCTACTATTTATATATCTTTTAATAGAGGAACACCAATGATTGTACAACTATTTATAGTCTATTTTGGATTGCCAAGTGTTCTTTTAAGTATTGGTATTAATATTAATAGATGGGACAAATTATATTTTGTAATAATAACTTATGGGTTAAATGCAGCAGCTTTTATGAGCGAAATTATTAGGGCTTCTATTACAAGTGTAGATATTGGGCAGACCGAAGCTTCGTATTCAGTTGGTATGACAAGACTACAGACTTTTTCTCGTATAGTAGCTCCTCAAGCATTCTTAACTGCGTTGCCAAACTTAGGAACTAGTTTTTTAGGACTTCTTCAAGACACTTCTTTGGCTTTCACAATTGGAATAATTGATGTAATGGGTAAAGCACAAGCAATAGGTGCTACAACATACCATTCCATAGAAGCTTATATAGGAGCAGCAATTATTTTTCTTGTACTAGGCACTTTACTTGAAAAATTATTCACTATACTTGAAAAAAAAGTTAAATATAAAATCGTTGCGTAAAATTTATAAATGATGGTAGGTGATATTATGGAATTTAATTTTGACTTTATGCTTGTGGCTTTAAAAGCGGCAATTAAATTTTTACCAGTTTCACTTGTACTTGCTTTTATACCACTTCTAGTAGGAATTGTTTTAGGGACTTTTATTGCAATAGCAAGAGTATTCAAAGTTAAAGTCCTTTGGAAGGTATGTCAGATTTATGTTGTAATTATTAAAGGCATACCGGTTGTATTATTACTTTTAATTATGTATTTTGGGCTAATACAGGGGTTTGATGGACTTGCTGTGTTATTCCATTTACGAATACGGTCTAAGGATATAAATCTTATTTATATAGCAATTATAGCATTCTCAATAAATGCAATTGCAACTATATCCGAAATAATACGAGGAGGACTTATGTCAGTGGATAAAGGACAGTATGAAGCTTCATATTCAGTAGGAATGACAAAAACTCAGACATTGTGGAGGATTGTACTTCCACAAATATTTCCTGTAGCAGTGCCGATGTTATGTAATAGTTTTATAGGTCTTTTTAAAGGCTCATCAGTAGCATTTTTGATATCTGTGACAGATGTAATGAATGGCGCACTAATCACAGCAACAGGAAACTATTTGTTTTTAGAAGCATATGTTGCAGCTGCAATAGTCTATTGGGTAGTATGCATAATAATAGAAAGAGGTTCATGCATACTAGAAAATCATTTAAAAAAATATAGTAGGGGGGTAGCACTTTGATAGAAGTAAAAGGTATACACAAAGCCTTCGGTAAAAATGAAGTTCTAAAAGGTGTTGATATTCAAGTTAAGAAAGGAGAAGTTGTAGTAATATTAGGACCTAGTGGCTCTGGAAAAACTACACTCTTAAGATGCATTAATTTTCTAGAAAAAGCAGATGAGGGAGAAATAACCGTAGGTGAAACTAAAGTCAAATTTAAACATGCAACTAAGAAAGAAATATTGTGTATACGCAGAAAGACAGCTATGGTATTTCAAACATATAACCTTTTTAATAATAAAACAGTTCTTGAAAATGTAAAGGAAGGCTTAATAACTGCTAGAAAAGTTCCTAAAAAAGAAGCTGAGGAAATAAGCAGAAAAATGCTTGATAAGGTAGGTCTTACAGATAAATACGATGCATATCCATCGCAAATTTCAGGAGGTCAGCAGCAACGTGTTGGTATAGCTCGTGCACTTGCTCTGAATCCTGAAGTAATTCTTTTTGATGAACCGACATCAGCACTAGACCCTGAACTAGTAGGTGAAGTTCTTTCGGTAATGAAGAAGGTGGCAAAAGAAGGAATTACAATGGTAGTGGTTACTCATGAAATGTCTTTTGCCTATGATATTGCAAGCAGAGTGATATTTATGGAAGGGGGTGTGGTAGTTGAAGAAGGGACACCTAAGGATATATTTCAGAATCCAAAGGAGGAACGAACAAAGCAATTTTTAAAAAGAATAGTTCCTGATTGGAATTATAATATTTAATATTTCTATATATGCTGACTAGAAAAACTAGAGGTCATATTCCATTAAGAGTGGACTATGACCTTTTTTAACTATAATTTTATTGGAGGAATGGATATGGCAATAAATCTTGATGTAGCTGAGGCTCAAACAAGGGAAAATCGCTTAGGATCAATTACAGGTTATTGTGGAAGTTTAAAGGATGCAAGTAAAAAAATTGGATGTGGCAATTTGTGTAACGGAGAAAGGTGTTTCAATCAAGGTACACTTTGTAATGCCGGTTGTGCTCAAGGTACTGTGTCTGGAATTATAGATGCTGTTCAAGTAAATCATGCACCTATTGGTTGTACAGCAGGAGCAATAGGCGGTAATAGCGTTTATAAAGCAATGATTAGAGAACAAGGAATAAATGAACGCAATATTGTTTTTGTAAGTACTAATATGAACGAGAGGGATACCATTTTTGGAGCAACCCAAAAACTTAAGGATACCGTAATTGAAACATATGAGAGGTATAAACCAAAAGCAATCTTTGTTTCAACCTCATGTGTTTCAGGGGTTATAGGAGAAGACATTACAAGCGCAGTTGATGAACTTACCGATGAATTGCCTATTCCTGTAATACCAGTATTTTGTGAAGGATTTAAAACTAAAATATGGGCTTCTGGATTTGATGCCGCATTCCATGCAATACTTACTGGAATTGTTAAACCACCCGAGAAAAAAACAAATATAATTAACTTTATAAATTTCTTTGGTAGTGAGAGGAAGAAAATAACTGAAATATTTGCAAACTTTGGTGTAGAGCCTTTGTTTATTCCTCGTGGGGTAACTGTTGAAAGGCTTTCAAAAATATCTGAATCATTAGCGACAGTATCTATATGTGGTACTCTTGGAACTTATCTCGGTAATGGGCTTGAAGAACAATATGGAGTTCCTTATGTACGAACACTTCATCCACATGGAATAGCAGGATATGAAGCTTGGATAAGAGGGCTAGGGAAAGCAATAGGGAAAGAGACGGAGGTAGAGGAATATATAGCAAAAGAACGCATAAGAATTGCTCCAGAGCTGGAGGAAGTAAAGAAAAAATTAAAAGGTATAAAAGCTGTTATTGGTATGGGACCAGGATTTACTTTAAATTATATTCGCGTACTTGATGAGATTGGTATTAAAGTGTTATGGGCATCAGCTTGGCATTTAGATCCGCAGTATGATCATGGTAAAGAAGCGGATGAATACAAGTATTTAACTGAAAACTTGGCAGAAGATGTACCATTTAGTGTTAGTGATCAGCAAAATTATGAGGTAATGAACATTCTTCATAACTTAAAACCTGATATATATTTATCTCGTCATCCAGGTACAACTGTTTGGGCTATGAAACAAGGAACAGCTTCAATATTTGTAGGAGATGAGTTTACAGCATTTGGTTATGATGGTCTTATAAATTTTGCATATCAAATTTTAGATGCAGTTACAAATAGAAGTCTTGCAAATAGTTTAAGAGATCACTCTAAATTACCATATACAGATTGGTGGTTAAAACAGCAACATTCATTATTTCTTAAAACAGAGGAGGAAAAAGCAAATGTCTAATATTTTAGATCAACCAAGATATGTGTGCGCTCTGGGTGCATCACAAACGGTGCAAGTTATAGAACGTGCAGTGCCAATTCTTCATGCAGGGCCTGGTTGTGGTACAAAGCTCGCAGCAGCTCTTGCAACTTCAAATGGAGGACAATCTTCAGGATATATATCGCCTCAAATATATCCATCAACTAATATAAGTGAAAAAGAGGTTATATTCGGAGGGGAGGATAAACTAAAAGAGACAATAGAAAATTCTCTTAAAGTATTAGACGCAGATTTTTTTGTGGTTTTAAGTGGGTGTGTTACAGAAATTGTAGGTGATGATGTACGTGAAGTAGTGAGAGGATTTAAAGGGAGCAAAAAGCCCGTAATATATGCTGAAACCGCAGGTTTCAAAGGAAATAATATAATGGGACATGAGCTTGTAGTGCAAGCTATTATTGAACAATATCTAAAGCCAGCACCTGTTATAGAGAAATTAGTAAATATATGGGCTACAGTTCCGGTATATGATCCATTTTGGTATGGTAATTTAAAACAATTAGGAATATTACTTTCTGAGATAGGATTAATACCAAATGTTATTTTTGGACCTGGAAATGGTGCAAAGGCTTTAGATAAAATACCGAGGGCCACTTTTAATTTACTTGTATCACCTTGGGTTGGACTTAAAAATATTAAGACTTTAGAAGAAAAGTTTGGAACGCCATATTTGCATTATCCGGTACTTCCAATTGGTGCATATGAAACAGGGGAATTCTTAAGAACTGTTGGAAAATTTGCTGGAGTTGATCCTAATTTAATTGAATCGGTTATTAAAAAACATGAAGATGAATTTTATTATTTTATTGAACGTATAGCAGATATATTACTTGAGACCAGGGAAGTTGGAAGAAGGTTTGTAATAATTGCTGATAGTAATTACGCATTAGCGGCTTCAAGATTTCTTGTTAATGATATGGGATTATTTCCATCCAAGTTATATATTGTTGAAGATACACCAGAGGAATATCAAGATTTAGTAAGAGAACAATTTAAAAATTATAAGTATGGAATTAGTGCAGAGGCTGAATTCACAACTGATGGTGGTAAAATTCATGAAGAACTAAGGAATACTCATTTTCCGGGTAGGCCAATAGTGTTAGGAAGTAATTGGGATAAAACTATTGCTAAAGAATTAAATGGTCATTATGTTGGAATATCAATGCCAGTAACTGAACGATTGATATTAGATCGTTCTTACGTAGGTTATCAAGGCGGATTAAGATTATTAGAAGATATATATTCAGTAGTTTTAGAGTATGCAATATAGTTAAATTGAATAGAAGATAATTATAATTCAAAATATAAAAAACAATTTAAAAATTTAATAGAAGATTTTGAGCAAGCATTTATACAAGACAATATGGCTAAAAATTACATTAACTTATTTGAGAAAGTGTTGACAATATATAAAATAGAGGCTACAATAAGAAATAACATATAACCAATATGAATACTAGGTTTTAATGTGCTGACTAGAAAAACTAGAGGCTATATTCCATTACGAGTGGAATATAGCCTCTTTTAATTATAATTTATTTAAAAAATTATAATGTAAATAAATAACAAAGAATGAATTGTAAATAAAAAAAGTAAATTTATTGAAATGGGAGCGATGAAAATGGCTAAGAAAATTAAACAAATTGCAATATATGGTAAGGGCGGTATAGGCAAGTCAACTACAACTTCAAATATTAGTGCAGCATTATCAAAACAAGGTTATAAGGTTTTACAATTTGGTTGTGACCCTAAAAGTGATTCTACAAATACATTAAGGGGTGGGGATTATATTCCTACAGTACTCGATACCCTAAGAGAGAAAAATTCAGTGAAGGCGCAAGATGTATTATTTAGAGGCTTTAATGGAATTTATTGCGTAGAGGCAGGTGGACCAGCTCCAGGAGTTGGTTGTGCAGGACGTGGAATAATAACTGCAGTTCAATTATTTAAACAGCAAAGGGTATTTGAAGAACTTGATTTAGACTATGTTATATATGACGTTTTGGGGGATGTTGTTTGCGGAGGGTTTGCAGTTCCAATAAGAGAAGGAATAGCAGAACATGTATTTACAGTGTCATCATCAGATTTCATGTCAGTATATGCATCAAACAATCTATTTAAGGGGATTCAAAAATATTCCAAGTCAGGCGGAGCATTGCTTGGAGGTATAATAGCTAATTCAATTAATTCTCCTTATGCTAAGGACATAGTTGACGATTTTGCAAGAGTAACTAATACAAAAATAATGGAATATGTACCTAGATCTATTACAGTAACTCAAAGTGAACTTCATGGTAAAACTACAATTGAGAATGCTCCAAACTCAGAACAAGCTAAAATTTATAATAGGCTTGCAACGAAAATTAATGAGCATGTAGAGTCAAGAACTCCATCTCCACTTGGTGTGCAGGAACTAAGAGACTGGGCATCACAATGGGCAGATAAACTGCTCGATCTAGAAAAAGGTGCATTACTAACTCAAACAGTTGGAAACTTATAGAATTGACTTAGTGAGAAAAATATACGGATTGAAATTTATTATGTGAGGAGAAATTAAAATGAGCAATATTATTAATGATTCGGAATGGTACATTGAAAGGTCACAATTAGGGATATTAGCTACTACAGGAAAGGACAATATTCCACAAGTAAGAGTAATAAGAGGATTTGCTAACGATGGTGTTAATCTTTATTTTACAACTAATAAAGATACAGAGAAGGTTAGAAACATCAATGAAAATCCTAATGTTACACTATTTTTCCAAAATGAGGGTCAAGATTTTGGATCATTCACAAATCTTTCTATAACTGGTATTGCAAAAGTGATCGACAACAGAGAAGAGCTTAATAAAGCAGTTGATGCAATAAGTGTGCGTTACCCTGGTCTTAAGAAAGTTGCAGATGATAATGAACTCGATATTTCGGGGACATTAATTTATAAGATTGATGCAAAATCTGTAAAGTTTTTAGATTGTGAAAAGAGTGAAATAGCAGAGGTTGTAAACCTATAACAATCATGTATAGATATACTTAAAAGGTAGTAGTTCATTATTAGATAAAACAGTAATAGGTGATCACAAAAAATAAGTCTGACTTGAGTATATCTCATCATCAGGCATAGTAATTGTATATCTAATTGTTAGATGTATCTTATTAATTGGTACCAGTAAATTGTGCATCTAATTATAAGTTTAGATAAATAGTAGAATTTTTATTCACAATTTGACCAGATACAATGGAGATCAAAACAATTTTAAAATAAATTGTACATGGTCTTTATTTTTATAGTTTTAAATACTAAAGGGAGGAACAATATGTCGATTAAGATAGCTGTAGGCAGTAGCGATGGATTTGTTATAGATCAACATTTTGGTAGTGGTAAATTATTTTATATATTTGAGATTCTAGATGAGGGTAATTATAAATTGATTGAGAAAAGAGAAGTTCAAACTGAAGTTGTGAGACTTGTAGTAAAATCATGTAGTGATAACGAAAACACAGGATGCAATAGTAGGTCAAATTCAGGGTGTGTCTCAGGATGTGGTTCTGGTGGGCATGACGAACCTGGCTTGTTTGAAAAAATAAATTTGATTGCAGATTGCCATTCTGTTTTAGTAAATCAAGTTGGCAAAGGGGCTGAAAAACTATTGCTTAAAAATGGCATAAGTGTTTTTGAAGCTAAAGGTTCTATTGAAAAAGCAGTTTCAAAATTATATATTTATTATAAACGTACAAAGGAATTATTATAATTATATGAGAAAAAATGTAGTAACGATAAAAATATAGAGTGTAATTTTAAAAACCTAAAAGAAGTTATAATAAATCAGGAATTATTAATAATTAGTAAGAGGAAGGTAGATATTGTATGAGCAATGATTATACAGGAATCAGGGAAAGTAGGCCATTCACATATAATGATTGTGGTGGCAATAGTAAAGAACTTGCAGAAAAATTCAGAAAAAAATGTTTTAAGATGGCAGATAGAAGCTTTAGTCAAGGATTACAATGTCAGCAGATTAATAGTATGGCGGCTTTAATGTCAATGGAAGATTCTGTGTTTGTAGTTCATTCACCTCAAGGTTGTGCTGGATGTGCATCAATGGCAAATGATCTATATCAGGTAGGTCAGGCACATAGGGGGGTGAAATCAATAAAAAATGTTAAGATGATAGTTACAAATTTAGATGAGATAGATATTGTTCAGGGCGGAGAAAAAAAGCTTAGGGAGGCTATAATTTTAGCATACGAGCGTTATAGTCCAAAACTGATTTTTATTTTTGCATCTTGTGCATCTGGAATTATTGGTGATGATATCGATGGGGTTTCATCTGAACTACAAAAGGAATTAAACACAATTTTAGTGCCCATTCATTGTGAAGGATTTAAAACCAAAGTTTGTGCTTCTGGATTTGATACTGCATTTATATCTATAGCAAAATATATATTTGACGGTAAAAAAGTTCCAAAAGAAAAGGGCTTAATTAATTTATTTGCACCAACAACTGTAAGTTACAAGGATCAGATTGAAATTGAACGTATGCTTTCTATATTGGATCTTCACGCTAATTATATTCCATTTTATAGTTCACTTGAAAAAATAAAAAAAATACCAGCAGCGGAGGGTTCAACAGCTATTTGCAAAGTATTTGCAGATGAATTTATGAAGACATTAGAAAAAGATTTTGATATTCCTTTTTCACATACGGTAATGCCTATAGGTGTTCGTAATACAGATATATGGCTTAGGGGAGTTGCAGCACTTGTTGGCAAAGAAAAGGAAGCGGAATTGCATATTGAAAGAGAGCATAAACGTGTATTACCATTAATCAAAAATATAAGGAATCGCCTTTGTGGGAAAAGGGTGTTTATATGTGGTGGGAGTGGACGATCGTTTGCAGCAGCGGCTCTGATTGATGATTTTGGAATGAAGCTAGTTGGTCTTGAAACACCTACTTATGATGATGATGCTCAAATGGATATAGAGTATCTAAACAGTATCCATGGTGATTATGTAATAGATATTGCTAATATGCAGCCTTTCGAGCAGATAAACCTTGTTAAAAAACTAAAACCAGATGTATTTATTGGTGTGCCTGTCTGGGCAGCGAGGCTTGGAATACCTACAACTCACGTTTTAGATATGAAAAGACCCACGATGGGATACGATGGGATACTGTATCTGGGAAATAAAATCGCAAATCAGATAGAAAATCCAGGGTTTAATAAAAAACTTGCTAGACATGCACGATTACCTTACAAAGAGTCATGGTATGAGAAGGATGCTTTTAAATTTATCAAACAGATTGAGTAGAGTTTAAAAATTAATTATAATTATTTTAGCAAAGTAGAAAGGGAGTTTTTTTATGTCAATAATTACTGAAAGTCCTCGTGGAAATTGTGCTTTAGGAGGTGTTAATGCAGTTTTATCAGCAATAAATCATGTTGTTCCCATATATCATGCTGGACCAGGGTGTTGCATGCAGACAACAGCAGGTGAGGCAGGTCAGGCAGGGGGGCGTTCACCATTTTATGTTTCTGGCGTATCAACGCCTTGTACAAATATGCTTGAAAGGGACGTGATTTTTGGAGGTGAGGATCACTTGAGGGAAACCATAGAGGGTGCAATTGAAATATTTGAAGCAGATGCTTTTTTTGTTCTATCTGGTTGTACCTCAGGTATAATAGGTGACGATATAAAGAGTGTCACGGGGGAATTTTTTAAAAAAGGTATTCCTGTATATCCAATCGAAACACCAGGTTTCCTTGGAGAAAGCTACAGAGGGTATGAAATTGCATTTGATGCACTTTTAGAACATATTGTAAAACCTGCCAAGCGTCAGGAAAAGCTTGTTAATCTATTTGGAATTATGCCATATCATGATCCGTTTTGGGAGGGGAATTTCGAAGAACTTACAAGAATTCTTGAAAAGCTAGGATTGGAGGTTAATACATTTTTTACTCGTCATCAAGGTATTGATGATATTCGAAATTCTTCAGCAGCAGCCCTTAACATCATCATTTCACCCTGGCTTTTAAAAAGTGCTGCAAAACAATATAAACAGAAATTTAATGTACCGTATTTAAGATGGTCAGGATTACCAATAGGTGCAAGTGATTCCTCAGCATTTATTCGTGCTGTGTCTAAAGAACTAGGTATTGAAAAGCGTGGTGAGCAGGTAATAGCGCAGGAAGAAGATTATATTTACAGTTATCTTGAAACAGCTATTGGGGCAATGAGTTGGAAACAATTTGCTGTGGTTGGAGATGCAAATACTGTAGTGGGAATTACTAGGTACCTTGCCAATGACTATAGTTTCACTCCAATTGTTGCTATAATTACAGATCCTATATTTCGTCCGGAAGACTTTGAACGTATACAAGATCAGCTTACAAGGCTAGAGTATGCACGGGCACCCAAGATAATTTTTGAAACAGATCAGTGGAAAATTAAAAAAGAATTAGAAAAACATGAAGAGATAACTTTAATAGTAGGAAGTACTAAGGAAAGAGAATTTGCATTGGAAAGGGATATTCAATGTAGCGTTATTTCATATCCAATTACCGACCGGCTTATTTTTAATAGAACATATGCAGGATACAAAGGAAGTCTTACATTAATAGAGGATTTATATGACAACTTATAACGGGTAGATAAAAAATAACTGAGGCTTTAAGTTATCATTTATGACAATTGTATAATTTCTTTATGGGACAGAAAATATTAAATATTGGAGGTATATCTTATATTAACAAGAATTATTGATGGAACTTAATAGGAAAATCATCCGGTTATAGATATACTATAACCGGATTTTAGTATGTTTATATTTAAGAAATTTATTATTTACATTCAAGGCTATTTCTATAAAAGACATATATATTTTATAGAAATATTGACATACTATGGAATATAATATAAAATTCAACTAAACATATATGAAAACTAATATATAAATTAAACCGTGGGGGGTTATATAAATGATAAGGAGTCGGGAAAATAAAGAAGTTGAGGAAACATTGTTTAATATTTCTGAAGGGGACCTTACAAAGTCGTATGATGAAAAAAGTATTCGTAAAAGTAATTTGAAAAAAAATTTGAATAATGTAGTTTTTAAATTCAGAGGATTAATATCTCAAATAATAACACTTACGGATAAAACAATTAATTCTACAGAGGAATTAAAAAACGATGCAGATGAAATTAAAACCTCAAGTAAAGAAAATTCTTCAATGATAAATAATATATCTAAAGATATGGAAAAGCAAATGTCACTAATTGAGGAGGCTAAAAATTATTCTAATGAGGTAAGCAATATGGCTATTTTAATCGAGGGAAAGGCAGAAAATATAAAAAAAATGGAAGGGGAGAATCTAAAAACTTTGGGGGATAGTTATGATAATCTTGAAGTTCTAATTAATAAAATCGAACAAACGGCTAGTTCGAATATAACTACAAATGAAAAGGTCAAAAGTTTAGAGGAAAAGAGTTACCTTATTCAAAGTATAGCGGATGAAGTAAGTAAAATAAGTGGAAACACTAATTTATTAGCTTTAAATGCATCTATCGAAGCGGCAAGAGCTGGAGAATATGGTAAAGGGTTTGCTGTGGTAGCAGATGAAATAAGAAAACTAGCAGAAAATTCAACTCTGCAAGCAAAACAAATTGCAGACATAATTAATGATGTAAAAGCTGACATTAGGGACATTTCCTCAAGAATGGAATCTGATGTAAAAGAAATAAAAGGATATATTGAGGTTTCAAAGCTTACTCAATCAAACCTCAATGATTTGAAACTACAGACTAATAATTCCTATGAAGCATTTGTAGGAATAGGTGAAAACATTGTGGAACAAGTTAATAAAATAGAGAAAATAGATGAGGCAGTTAAAGAAGTATTTTCAACATTTGAAAGCTTATTTTCAGCTACTTCCGAAATCTCTGCAGCTTCAGAGGAACAGTACAAAATTACTGAAAACACATTCGACAGAATAAATGAGTTACAAAAGATGAATCACGACATAAAACAATACACAGATTCTTTTGCCAAAAATTATAAAATAGACAATGAGAAAAAATTGTATATAGATAATGGGATTGCAAGTTTGAAGGAAATAGCTAAGTTGTCAGCTTTGGGAACTATGGAATATTCAAAGGCAACTCCTGTATTACTAGAACAACTTAAAAAACATCCATATTTTGAATTACTTGGCCTTGTACAGAAAGATGGTCTTAGAAAAGCAATTACTTTAGATTATAAAGAAGAACAGGTATATGCAAATTTTGCTCATAGACCTTATTTTAAACAATCTATTGTTGGTAAGGACTTTATATCAGAACCATACATATCTATTGATACCAATAATTATTGCATTGCAATCTCTGTACCAGTTAAGAACGATAAAGGTGAAATTTTAGGAATAATAATAGCAGATCTTAAATTATAAATGATATTGACATAGTTAGAGAAAAATATATAATAAATTTTGGAAAAAGAAATGCTTGACTTTATTTTAAATTAGTATTATTATAATGGCAATAGAATATAAACATATATGAATACTAGGTATTGTTTTAAAGTGCTTTTTACTTCATAACAAATTAAACTTAAAACTAAATATAAACTTCTTATCCAGAGTGGCGTAGGGACTGGCCCGATGATGCCCGACAACCAGCATTTTTATTTAAATGTATTGGTGTTAATTCCTGTAGGTTTATACCTAGAGATGAGAAGCTAAATTGGATGTGATCCTTCTTTAGCTTTTTAAAGAAGGATTTTTGTTATATTGAAATCAATTAAGTAGGGAAAATGATCGAGGTTTCTATACTATTATTCTATGGTCGTATAAATAATAAAATATTTTAAAGTAAATAATCTGACTGGTAAACCAGAGGGTATATTTCTATGAATAGAAGTATGCCCTTTTTATTTCACCTAAATTTAATGTCAAAAAATATGGAGGTTCGATAATGGGGAAAATTAATCTTGAAGATCCAGCAGTAACTATACGTGAAGCCCGTCTTGGATCTATAACGGGATTTAATGGTACTGCGGGAGAACTTGTAAAATGCGCACATGCAGGAAAACTTCATGACTGTTCAAGAAGTTTTAGCCAGTGCCTAGACTGTACTTCGGGTAAGGCATTTTGTCAGCTTTCTATGATAAAGGATGCTGCAATTGTAAATCATGCACCAATAGGTTGTGCAGGAGACTTCTTTGGATATAATTTTGTGTACAGGGTAGGACAGATGCAAAGAGGACTCCCGTCTACAATCGGAAGATATTTCAATACAAATCTTGAAGAAAGGGATACTGTATTTGGGGCAGTAGGAAAACTTAAAAGCACAGTTCATAAGGTATACGATAGAGTACATCCGAAGGCAATATTTATTACAACTTCTTGTGCATCTGGAATAATAGGTGACGATGTTGAGGGCGCAGCAAATGAACTTACTGAGGAACTTGGTATACCAGTTGTTACATGTTTTTGTGAAGGATTTAAGTCTAAAATTTGGACAACAGGTTTTGATGCAGCATACCATTCAATTGTTAGAAAAATAGTAAAACCACCAAGAAAGAAAACAAATAAAGTAAATATAATAAATTTTTGGGGAGAACATATTTTTGATGAGATGCTGGAGAAACTTGGATATAAAGCAGAATATATTGTTCCTTTTACAACGATATCTCAGTTAAAGTATATTTCAGAAGCATCAGCGACTATTGAGATTTGCCCAACACTTGGAACATATTTAGGAGCAGCACTTGAACAAGTATATGGAGTGCCAGAAATGAAATCTCCACCTGGTTATGGAATAGCTGGAACTGATACATGGATGAGAGAACTTGGCACAGTACTTAATAGAAAAGACGAAATAGAAGAAATTATAAAAGAGGAACACAAAAGAATTATTCCGATAATAGAAGAATACCGTTCAATATTTAAGGGGAAAACAGCATATCTTACAGCTGGAGCCGCTCATGGTCATGCTATCATCGCACTACTTCGTGAATTAGGATTTGAGGTTCAAGGTGCAGCTATTTTCCATCACGACCCAGTATATGACAATGGAGAAAGTACATCTGATGCGTTAGCTCAAGATGTTAAAAATTATGGTGATGTTAAGAATTATAATGTTTGTAACAAGCAAGCATATGAGCTTGTAAATATTTTAAATAGATTAAAGCCTGATATTATGATAGCAAGGCATGGAGGAATGACACTTTGGGGGGCAAAACTCGGAGTTCCTACTTTATTAATCGGCGATGAACAGTTCGGTTTTGGGTATCAGGGAGTACTCAACTATGCTGAGAGAATAGTTGAGACTCTTGATAATAAAGAATTTGTAACTAATTTAGCAAAACATAGTACTATGCCATATACAAAATGGTGGCTTGAGCAAGATCCATTTACTTTTCTAGGAGGTAATACTAATGTCGAACTTTATTGAACAACCAAGGTATTCTTGTGCATTAGGAGCGCAACAGACTGTAGTTGCTATTAAAAAAGCTGTCCCAATTTTGCATTCAGGGCCAGGGTGTAGTGGGAAAATTAGTAGCCTTATAGGTCAGGGGGAAGGATATGCAGGCGGAAATACAATACCATGTACTAATGCCGGTGAGACTGAAGTCATTTTTGGTGGAGAAGATAAGCTTAGAAGTGTAATTGAAGGGGCATTTAAGGTAATAGATGCAGAACTTTATGTTGTTCTTACTGGATGCACTTCTGATATTGTTGGTGACGATATAGAAAGTGTAACTACTGAATATCAAAAACAAGGAAAAATCATTGTATACGCTGAGACAGGTGGTTTTAAAAGTAATAATTATGTCAGTCACGATATTGTTGTAAATGCCATAATTGATCAATATGTTGATAAATATAAAACAAAAGTTAAAATTGAAAAAGGCTTAGTAAATGTATTTGTTACAATTCCTTATCAAGATCCCTATTGGAACGGTAACCTTGAAGAAATAAAAAGAGTTCTTGAAGGAATAGGACTTAAGGTAAACATTCTTTTTGGGCATGAATCTGGTGGAATAGAAGAATGGAAAACCATACCTAATGCTCAATTTAATATTGTTGTAAGTACTTGGGTGGGATTAAATACTGCAAAGCATCTTGAAGAAAAATATGGTACTCCATATGTACATTTCCCTTACCTTCCTATTGGGGGCGGAGAAACTTCTAAATTCTTACACCAGGTAAGCGAATTTGCAAAGCTTGATAAAATAATTGCTGAAGCATTTATAAAGAAGGAGGAAGAAAAATTTTATTCATACATTGAAAGGACAGCTGATTTTATGCTTGAATTTAGGTATGGTCTCCCACGAAGGTTCTATACTATTCTCGATGCATCTTATTCAATTGGATTTTCAAAGTTTCTTCTTAATGAGCTAGGTATAATACCTGCAAAGCAATTTATAATTGATGATACTCCCGAGGAATATAGGGAAGCTATAATAGAACAGTTTAATAAAATATCTGAATTTAGATCTTCAAAGGTTGAATTTCAAGTTGATGGAGGTGAGGTGCAAGAGGAAATAAGGAAAGATAATAATAAAAATCGAGCACTCATACTAGGGAGTGGTTGGGACCGGGATCTTGCAACAGATATAGGCGCGGACCTTCTTATTGTTAGTGTTCCGGTAGCATATAGGCTTACACTAAACTGTGGATATGCAGGTTATAATGGTGGACTTAGAGCTATTGAGGACATATATGACGGAGTATTAAATACTTATAGATAAAATAAATACGTAATGATAAAATAAATGCTTGACATTCTTCTATAATAACATTATTATAATAATAACAGAAATTCACAAATAAACATATATGATTACTAGGTATTAAAGTTTGAATTTACTTATAGTAAATTTAAAGCAAATGATACTGTAAATTGCGGTTTTGTATTTTCTGAAATTTAAAACTAAATAAAACTTCTTATCAAGAGTGGTGGAGGGACTGGCCCTATGAAACCCGGCAACCTGAATTTAAATTAAAGGTGCTAATTCCAGTAGGTTTAAACCTTGAAGATGGGAAGCTAATAGATTGGGAAAGAGTCCTTCTATAGCTAGCCTATAGGAGGATTTTATTCGTTTAAGAGGGGGTAAGACGAAAAACATGATTAAGATTAATAACCTGAGTAAAACGTTCAATACACCTTATGGAAATATCGAGGTTCTTAAAAATATAGATCTTGAAATAGAGAAGGGGGATATATTTGGGATAATAGGATTTAGTGGGGCTGGAAAATCCACTTTGGTAAGATGCATAAACCGTCTTGAGGAACCTGATTCAGGAAAAATATTTATAGGAGACACTGAAATTACATCGCTTGGCAAAAATGAACTAAGGGTGGCAAGAAAAAAGATTGGGATGATATTTCAACAATTTAATTTACTTGATTCAAGAACTGTGTTCGAAAATATTTCATTTTCCTTAGAAGTAGCAGGATGGAAGAAAGGAGAAATTAAAAAAAGAGTCGATGAAATACTTGAACTTGTTGAATTAAATGATAAAAAAAATGCATATCCACTACAACTTAGTGGTGGTCAAAAACAAAGGGTGGGAATTGCAAGAGCATTAGCAAATAATCCAGATGTGATTTTAAGTGATGAAGCTACTTCAGCACTCGACCCACAGACCACTTTTTCTATTTTAGAACTTTTAAAGAAGATTAATAAAAAATTGAATTTGACTATTGTACTTATTACACATGAGTTAGATGTTCTTAGATATAGTACAAACAATATGGCTGTACTTGAACATGGGAAAATTGTTGAAAGAGGTGCCACTGAAAGTTTATTTCTTAATCCGAAAAGTGATACTGCTAAAAAATTCATAAGTATAACTAATAGTTTACAAAAGGGAAAGGAATTGTCTGGAGGTGACATTATATGAGTAATGATTTAGTCGATATGCTTTCAACAGCAACACTTGAGACACTTTATATGGTTGTACTTGTTACTTTAATAGGATTACTTATTGGATTTCCATTGGGAGTTATATTAGCGGTTAGTGATAAAGGAAATATTGTATCACTTCCAAAAACAAATAAGTTTCTTGGAACAATAATTAACGTTATTAGGTCTTTACCAGAAATCATACTAATTATTATTTTATTACCTTTAGCTAGATTAGTAATTGGAACTACACTTGGCACTAATGCAGCAATAGTACCATTATCTATTGGTTCAGCACCATTCCTAGCAAGAATAATCGAAAATTCTTTAAAAGAAGTGGCACATGGGAAGATAGAAGCAGCGCAAGCGGTTGGGGCTAGTCCATTTCAGATTATAGTTAAAGTTCTAATACCAGAAGCACTTCCGTCTTTAGTAAGGGGTATAACCATAGGAATCATATCAATTGTAGGTTTCACTGCAATCGCTGGAGCAATAGGTGCAGGTGGGCTTGGAAGTACTGCAATTAGATTTGGATATCAGAGATTTCAAACAGATGTATTAATTGCTACAGTAATAGTTTTAGTAATAATAGTTCAATTAATTCAGTTTATAGGAGATCATATTGCAAAATTAATTAATAAAAAAAGATATAAATTCGAATAATTAGGGGGGCATTTAAAATGAATAAGAAAATATTAGCACTAGTTTTAGGGACAGTATTAATCGTAGGGGTATTAGCAGGTTGTGGTTCAAAGCAGGCGGCTACAAAAGCAAAAGAGACAACAACTGTTGCAGCTAAAGAGGTAACGTTAACGGTTGGGGCGGCATTAGTTCCACATGCAGAAATATTAAATTTTGCAAAACCTTTGCTTAAAGCTCAAGGGATTAACCTTGTAGTAAAAACTTTAGATGATGAAGCACAATTAAATCCAGCATTAGATGAAAAGCAGATAGATGCTAATTATTTTCAACATGTGCCTTATCTTGATTCAGTAGTGAAAGAAAAAGGTTATAAATTTGCAAATGTAGGAAAGATTCATGTAGAGCCAATAGGATTTTATTCACAAAAAATTAAAACAATAGGAGAATTAAAAGTTGGTGCTACAATTGGTATTCCAAATAATCCTTCTAATGAGTATAGAGCACTTGCACTTTTACAATTAAAGGGCCTTATAAAGCTCAAAACAGGAATTGCGAACTATAGTGCAACACCAAAAGATATAGTTGAAAATCCTAAGAAATTAAAATTTCAAGAGGTTGATGTAGCTCAATTGCCAAGAGTGCTACCTGATATAGATGGGGCAATAATCAATACTAATATCATATTAGATGCCAAAATAGATCCAAAATCAGCAATATTTAGAGAAGATGAAAATTCACCTTATGCTAATATAATCGTCGTAAGACAAGGTGATGAGTCTAGACCAGAAATTAAAACGTTCGTAAAAGTATTACAGTCGGCAGAGGTTAAAAAATTCATTAAAGATAAATATGGAGTTGCAGTTGTTCCAGCTTTTTAGTAAATGATTATTAAATTTAGTATTACAATAAGTTCATTTTAATGACATTATGTAGTTATCATTTGCATTCTAAATATATCCTGGAGGTTTATTAATATGAAAAAGAAAACATTAGCAATCTTACTTGCATTATTTACAATCGGGACTGTTACTTTAACAGGCTGCGCGCAGAAGACTACTAAAGAAAGTGCTACTATGCAATCAAGTTCAACTCAAAATAGCAATACAGCTACAAAAGCCGCTGTAACCTCTGCGATCCCAAGCAAGATAGCAGGTAAACAACTTAAAATAATGGTTGTTAGAAAAATTGGTGGTGATGATCATACTGCTCAATTCTTAGCAGGAACAAAACAGGAAGGTGAGTCTTATGGTATAACTGTTGATACTTTTACCGCCAATGGAGATAGTGCAAAATTTCATGATGCAATAAACCAGGCATTAGAAAAGAACTATGATGGGTTTATCATATCTCATGGAGATGACGTCGCAACAGTAGACGATGTAAAAAAGATTACTGCAAAGGGTATACCGGTTGTAACATTTGACTCTAATGCAGACATATCTAAAATTAGCGGAGTAACACTTACCTCACAAGATGATGAAGCATTGGCACTTCTTTCTTTAAAGAAGCTTATTCAAGACAAAGATGGCAAGGCTAATATTATATACTTATGGGTTGATGGATTTCCTCCAATGGTTAACAGAAATAGAGAATATAAAGCTATGTTAGAAAAATATCCTGGTCTTAAGGAAGTTGAAAGATTTGGAGTTGCGTCGTCTGACACATCTGTTCAAACTCAAAATGCAGTAGCGGCTATGCTTGCAAAGCATCCAAAAGGTACAATAGATGCGATATTTGCGTCGTGGGATGCTTTTGCAATTGGTGCTCAACGCGCAGTTAAGGAGGCTGGCCGCAGCGAAATTAAGATATATGGCATAGATGTATCAAATGCTGATCTACAGGCTATTCAACAAAAGGGTAGTTCGTGGGTTAGTACATCAGCGGTTGATCCAAAGCTTATAGGAGCTGTTGATCTTAGAATTTTACTTAAAAAAATTGCTGGTGAGGATACGCCTAAATATTATGATTTAGAAGCAGCTCTAATAACACAAGAAAAACTTAATAATGCAGGAACTACTGTTAATATGCAGAATTTGTCTAAAATTATTCCTGGCTGGGGCACAACTACAGCATTTCAAGAACCTTGGATGAATACATTAAAACAAAATAAATTTAAAAAATAAATAACAACCAGTGAAGTTTAAGATGAGTTTATTACTTCAATGGTTGTACTTATTAGGGAAGGTATATTATGAATAGTTTAAATGCATTGTTTTTAGATATGAGAAATATTTCTATTGAGTTTCCAGGTGTAAAAGCTCTTGATAATGTAAACTTTACTGCAGAGACAGGAAAAGTTCAAGCGATAGTCGGAGCTAATGGAGCGGGTAAATCCACGCTAATGAATGTATTGTCTGGGGCATATAATCATTTTACTGGTGATATTTTTATTGATGGAAGCAAATCAATTATAAAGATCCCAGCGGATGCAAAAAAACTTGGAATTCAGGTTGTTTATCAGGAAGTAGATATAGCTTTGATTTCATATTTAACTGTAGGTGAAAATATACTCTTGGACGATATTGTTAATAATATGAAAAATAAACTGTTTTTGAATTGGAAAGATATTCATAAGCAGGCAGCAGAGACTCTAAAAAAATTAAATGTAAATATATCTACAAAAAAATATATATATGAATTAACACTTGCACAAAAGCAAATGGTTCTTATTGCCCGTGCTATATGCAGAAAATGTAAACTTTTGATTTTAGATGAACCTACAGCGCCACTGAGTCATTTTGAAACTGGAGAATTATTTCGTGTGGTAAATGAGTTAAAAAAAGATAATGTAGGCATTATTTTTATATCACATCGATTACCAGAATTATTTAAGATATGTGATGAAGTAACAGTTATGAGAAATGGGAAAATCGTTGTAAAAAGAAATATAGTTGAAACAACTCAAAATCAAATTGTTGAGGATATGCTTGGAAGGAAACTTGGAGAGATTTTTCCAAAGCGTAATAGAACAAAAGGAGAGAAAATTTTAGAAGTAATAAATTTAAAAGACAAAAATAAACTTAATGATATTAATTTGCAGTTACATCGGGGAGAGATTATTGGCGTTGCTGGTTTGGTTGGAGCAGGTAAAACAGAGCTTTGTAAGGCTTTATTTGGAGACGCTAAGTTAACATATGGTAAATTTATATTAGAAGGAAAGGAAGTTATATTAAAAAGTCCTTACGATGCAGTACGGAGTGGATTGGCTCTTATTCCAGAAGAGAGGCGTAAGGAAGGGATTTTAGCTAATGAATCCATTATAACAAATATTTCGGCTACAAATATTGAAAGCTTTAGCAATCTTTTCGGATTTTTAGAATTTGAAGGAGAAAGAAAAGTTGCAAAAAAAATTATAAAGACTCTAGGTATAAAAACTCCGGATGAAAACCGTGTAGTAGGATTACTTTCTGGAGGAAATCAACAAAAGGTTGTTATAGGTAAATGGCTAGATACAGATGCCAAAATATTTATATTTGATGAACCCACAAAGGGTGTTGATGTGGGGGCAAAGAGAGAGATATTTAACTTAATAAATAAGTTAGCTATGGATGGTAAAGGAGTTATTTATGCATCCAGTGAACTTTCAGAAATTATGGGTATAACAGATAGAGTTTATGTTATATACGATGGCAAGATAGAAAAAGAGCTTGATACCAACAATACAAGCGAAGAGGAATTATTGTTTTATTCCACAGGGGGCAAGTAGCATGAGTTTGGATAGTAAAGTAAAAAAGAAATTCGAATTTTTTGATTTTTTATACAAGTATGGAACATTAGTAATTATATTTTTACTAATATTAATATTCGGAGTCGCACAGAAAAACTTTTTGCAGCCATCCAATATAGTTAATATTCTACGTTCTATTTCAATAGTAGCAATAATAGCTATTGGTATTACTATTTCTCTTACAGTAGGTGGTTTCGATCTGTCAGTAGGTTCTATTGCTTCAGTGGCAAATGCGGTAGTTTTATCAATGTTTGTTTGGCACAATCAAGTAACATGGAAGTCAATTACAATTGCGCTAGCTGCAGGAGTTTTTATAGGGTTAATAAATTCAATATTAATAGTAAAGATGAAAATACCCGATATGTTGTTAACACTTGCGACTATGTTCATCTTTCAAGGAGTAGCATTAACTTATACAAGAGGAGCGACTATATCTCGGAACATGGTTATGCCAAACGGGACTTTTGCCAGTGGTAATATACCAGATTTTTTTGTAAAACTTGGCCAAGTACCATGGATAATAGTAATAATGCTTATTATAATTATTGTAGTTCACATATTTCTTACAAAAACCAAGCATGGAAGATATATGTATGTAATAGGTGGAAATATAGAAGCGGCTAGACTTTCGGGCATACCAGTAAATAAGTATAAAATGTATGCATATTTACTTTCTGCGTTATTTGCAGCAATAGGAGGCATAATTTTGGCCGCAAGAATACAGACAGCAGAAGTAAATGCAGGAGCGCCATATCTTATGGATGCTGTAGCTGCTGCCTATATAGGATTTTCAGTAGGTGGTGTTGGTAAACCAAATGCACTGGGTACTTTTGCAGGAGCTATATTAATTGGAATACTTCAAAACGGGCTTATTATGTTATCAGTTCCTTATTATATGATGGATATAGTAAAAGGACTTGTATTGACTTTTGCATTAACACTTACCTATTGGAGAAGAAAATAATTTAGGGGGGAGAATATGTCGATTTTTACAGAGGGCTATTTTACTATGAATGAGATACAGGCACTAGACTATGCAACCTCAGTATTGAATTACTTTGATTTAGATGCTGATCTTAGCTGCAAGGAAATTGGAGACGGAAATTTAAATTATGTTTTTAGAATTATTGATTCAAAGTCAGAGAAATCCATTATTATAAAACAGGCAGGGCCATTCGCTAGGATATCTGATGAATTTAATGTATCTCCGGACCGCAACAGAATAGAGAGCGATATATTAAAACTTCAGTATACATTAGCAGAAGGTTTTGTACCTAAAGTATACAATTATGATTCCATTATGAACTGCACTGCAATGGAAGATCTTTCAGATCATGTAATAATGCGACAAGCTCTTATAGATCATAAAAAATTCCCTTTATTTGCTGATCACATTACTACATTTATTGTTAATACATTGCTTTTAACTTCTGATGTAGTAATGAACCATAAGGATAAGAAAGAGCTAATTAAAAACTTTATTAATCCAGATTTATGTGAAATAACAGAGGACCTTGTATATACAGAGCCTTTTTATGATTGTACAAGAAATGATGTTATAGATACAACAAGAGAGTTCGCGCAGAAAGAGCTTTGGGGCGATGAAAAGCTACTTTTAGAAACTGCCAAGCTAAAATTTGAATTTATGACTAATGCTCAATCACTTATTCACGGTGATCTCCATACTGGTTCCATATTCGTTAAAGAAAATCCTACAAAGGTAATTGATCCTGAATTCGCATTCTATGGACCAGCGGGGTATGATCTTGGTAATCTTATTGGAAACTTAATCTTTGCATATGAAAATGCAGAGGCTACCATAGACGATCTTTATGAAAAGAAAGAATATAAGGAGTGGCTTGAGGAAACTATTGTGCAAGTAGTGGATTTATTTATATTTAAGTTTAATGCTCTTTGGATAGAAAGGGTTACTGAAGAAACTGCAAACTATAAGGGATTTAAGGAATATTACATTGGTAATATTTTAAAAGATACTGCCGCAATTACAGGATGTGAGTTATGCAGAAGAATAATAGGCCTTGCCCACGTTAAAGATATAACATCAATAAATAATATTGAAAAGAGAGCAAGGGCAGAAAAAATTTGTCTTTCGTCAGGTAAAAAATTCATTATGAGCAGGGAAATTTTTAAAACCGGTGCAGATTTTATAAAGATAGTAAAAGAATTTGAGAATAATATAAACTAATAGAAGGTGTATTATGGATAAATATTATGATTTAGGTATTACATTCATTGAATCGGTAAAGCTTGACGATTGCAATAATACCTTAATAATTTTAGATCAAACATTGCTTCCAAATGAAAAAATATTTTTAGAAGTTAAAAAACTTGAAGATATATGGGAGGCAATACATTCTTTGAGGGTAAGAGGAGCGCCAGCTATAGGTATAACAGCAGCTTTTGGAATATACCTATGGACTAAAGCTTCTAGTGCTACTTCATTCGAAAATTTATTTGTAGATTTTAAAAAAGGCAAAGACTATCTTGCATCTGCAAGACCTACAGCTGTAAATTTATTTTGGGCATTAGATAGGATGGAAAATAGATTAAATGCTGAAAAACATAAAGAGATAGCACAAATAAAAGTCAATCTTAAGGATGAGGCTGAAAAAATTCATTTTGAGGATGCACATGTATGTGAAGCTATTGGTAATAATACATTATCATTACTTCAGCCAGGCTGGGGAATACTTACTCATTGTAATGCGGGGACAATAGCAACAGCTAGGCTAGGTACAGCTTTAGCACCAATTTATATTGGCAATGCTAGAGGGTACGATTTTAAGGTATTTGCAGATGAAACAAGACCATTACTTCAGGGAGCAAGGCTTACTGCATGGGAACTTAAAGAAGCAAGTGTTGATGTAACACTTATATGTGACAATATGGCTTCCATAGTTATGAAGCAGGGAAAGATTCAAGCTGTATTAGTAGGCTGTGATAGGATTGCTGCCAATGGGGATGTAGCAAATAAAATAGGAACGTCTGGTGTTGCCATATTAGCAAAGTATTATAATATACCTTTTTATGTATGTGCACCATTATCAACTATAGATCTAAAATGTAAAAATGGTGATGAAATTGATATAGAATTACGTAGTGGAGAAGAAATAACTTCTAAGTGGTATTCAAAACCTATGGCTCCAGAAGGAGTTAAAACCTATAATCCATGTTTTGATGTTACAGATAATAAAATAATAACTGCAATTATTACAGAAAAAGGTATAGTCTATCCCCCTTATGAGGAAAATCTTTCTAAAATATTTTAAGAATGAGGTGTAAATTATGACAAAATTAAAATTAACATGGCAACAGGAAATATATAATGCTGCAGCTGGAATAAGGCGTCGTGTTATGGAACATACAATAAAGAATAATGGAGGATATCTAAGCCAGGCATGTTCGTCAGCAGAGATATTCGCAACATTGTATTTAAACATATTAAACATAGAGAAGTTAAAAGGACCATTAGTACCTGGAGATTTTCCAGGTGTTCCTGGACCCAATAATGATAGCTACTTCACAGGTGCAGCATTTAATGGTAGTAAATCAAAAACATATGATAGATTTATTCTCTCACCTTCACAATACTCATTGGTGCTATATACAACGCTAATTCAGGTTGGCAGGATGGTCGAAAATGGGTTAGATGAATTTAACAAAGACGGTGGTGTAGTGGAAATGATTGGCGCTGAGCACTCGCCAGGACTGGAGATCATGACGGGATCATTAGGACAAGGAATAAGTCAGGCTGCAGGTATTGCATTAGCAAGAAAGCTAAAGAATGAGACTGGAAGAGTAGTCTTATTTTTATCTGATGGTGAGTGCCAGACAGGTCAGTTTTGGGAAGCTGTTCAGTCTATGTCATATCACAAGTTGGATAATATGCTGGCTTATGTAGATATAAATGGCTATCAATGTGATGGTAAGATGACGACAGTTATGAACATAGAGCCCTTTGATAAGAGATTGGAAGCTTTTGGAGCAAGAGTATTCAGAGTGGATGGGCACAATGTTGATGTTTTGGCTGCTCTTGGAAAGCTGAAACCTGATGGAAGGCCTACCTTTATACTTTGTGATACAGACCCCTGTAGAGATATTGATATTTTGAAGAAGCGAATTCCGAAACTTCATTACGTAAGATTTAACAGTGAAGAGGAACGAGAAACTTATAGAATAGAATATAAAAAAATTAATAAGAGTGCAAGGTAAGGAGGACATACATGAAAATTCAAACTAAAGTACATTCAAAGAATTTAGTTAAATGGGCTAAAGATAAACCGGAAGTATTAGTACTTTCAGCAGATTTAACAAGTTCAACAGAAATAGATTTATTTAGGGACACATATCCTGAGAGATTCTTTTCGATGGGGATAGCAGAACAAAATATGATGAGCTTTGCTGGAGGGTTAGCCCGTGAAGGCTTCAAGCCATTTGTGCACACTTTTGCGGTTTTCATATATAGAAGAGCCTATGATCAAATAGCTATGTCAATAGCTTATCCTAATTTGCCAGTTAAAATGTTTGGATTTTTACCAGGTATAATGACTCCCGGTGGGGCAACTCATCAAGCAATAGAAGATATATCTGTTATGAGATCTCTTCCTAATATGACTATCTTAGAATGCGGGGATGCAACGGATGTGGAATCAGTGCTAGATGTAGCAGATTCAATAAACGGTCCGGTATACATAAGAATATTAAGAGGAGAAATGCCAAGATTATTCCCCTCTACGCAGCCAATGCAGTTTGGTAAAGCAAGAGTAATTAGTGAAGGTACAGATATTGTACTATTAACAAGTGGTATATGTACTGAGGAGGCAATGCGTGCTTCAAAAGCATTAAAATCAAAGGGTGTTTCTATACATCATTTGCATATTTCTACATTAAAACCATTCAGCGATGAATCCGTTTTAGAAGCAATTTCAAAATCTAAATACGGTGTTATAACTATGGAGAATCATTCTATTACTGGAGGCCTTGGTACAATAATTTCAGAAAAGTTGGCTGAAGTTGGGTTAGGTAAAAAACTTACAAAAATAGGAATAAAAGATACTTTTGTTCATGGAGCTAGCAAACAATATTTAATGAAGGAATATGGTTTGGATGCGATGGCTCTTATAAGTGAAATTGAGAAAGTAATAGGAAAGAATTTGAACATAAAAGAAGAAGAGTTAACTGATGCCTATATTGTTGATGTTCATAGCAAGGCAAAAGCTGAAGCTCTTTAAATTAAATACAGGAGGGCAAAAAAAATGTTTTTTTCAGGTGAAAGTAAATTAAAGGTGCCTTGTGAAAGGTTTATTGTAATATATAAGATTTGGGGAAGTAAAGATGAATCTTATGCAATGGCAAGAGATATTTGCCTTGAACAGACAGTTGAATTTCCTGGTGAATTGGTGCCTGAAGGCTTGATTGCAGATAATATTGTAGGTAGAATAGAGTCATTTGAACCTTATGATAGTGAAAGCTTTAAAACATCAATAAGTTACCCTGCAGAAGGGACCGCAAATGAATTCACACAGTTTTTAAATATTGTATTTGGAAACATCAGTTTAAAACCTGGTATAAGAGTTGAAAGACTAGAACTGCCTGAAGTTATATTAAAAAGCTTCAAAGGTCCAAGGTTTGGAAGAGAAGGCCTTCGAGAACTTTTAGGAGTAAAAAAACGGCCGTTGCTATTTACTGCACTCAAGCCTCTAGGGCTTACAAATAAAGAATTGGCAGAGTTAGCCTACAAGTTTGCGCTTGGAGGAATTGATATAATAAAAGATGATCACGGAATTTCAAATCAAGCTTTCTCACCTTTTGAGGAAAGAGTAAAACTTTGCTCTGAGGCTGTTCAAAAGGCCAATAATGAAACTGGGTATAAATCAATATATATGCCGAATATTACAAGTGGTAGCAGTGAAGTTGTAAAAAGAGCCTTAAAGGCAAAAAAATTAGGAGCTGGTGGACTACTTATTTCACCTGGGCTCACAGGGTTAGATATTATGAAGGATATTGCAGAGGATGATCACATTGCTCTTCCGATTATATCTCATCCGGCTTTCCAAGGAAGTTATGTCATGAGCAATAATGGTATTTCTCACCAGGCACTTTTTGGACAAATTGCTCGATTGGCTGGCGCTGATGCTACTATATATCCAAACTTTGGAGGACGCTTTTCATTTACTCGAGAGGAATGTGTAAGCATTGCACATGCTTGTGAAGAAAAAATTGGAAACTTAAAAAACATTTTTCCATGTCCGGCAGGAGGAATGAGTCTTGAAAGTATTCCAGAATCACTAAAAGTGTATGGAAATGATGTAATATTTCTAATTGGTGGAGGGCTATTTAAGCATGGACCAGATATTATTGAAAACAGTAAGTATTTTAGAAGCTTAATTGAGCAATTGAGTGAAAATTAAGCATTAACTATCATCACCTGGGTTGATGAAATAATTTATTGTGAATTCATTCATTTATTTACAAAAAAATGAAAAATATACTTGACATTATATTAAAATAGTAATATTATAATAATAACATATATGAATACTAGGTATTAACGATTTGTAATACTTAAAGTAAGTATAAAACAATTTATAATCATAGCGAATAATATGAAAAGTACAACTAAATAAAAACTTCTTATCAAGAGTGGTGGAGGGACTGGCCCTATGAAACCCGGCAACCTAATTTAATATATAGGTGCTAATTCCAGTAGGTTTAAACCTTGAAGATGGGAAGCTAATAGATTGGGGAAGAGTCCTTCTATAGCTAGCCTATAGGGGGATTTTATTTTATTTAAAAGTTTTAAATCATAGCGGTATTTTTATCATACAAAATATTAAAATCAAAAATAACTTACAAAAAGGGGACAAATTATTATGAGCGAGAGAAAATTAAGTTTTGAAACACTACAAGTACATGCAGGGCAGGTTCCAGATCCTACAACAGGATCAAGGGCAGTTCCAATTTATCAAACATCATCTTTTGTATTTAAAAATGCAGATCATGCAGCAAACTTATTTCAATTAAAAGAACCTGGAAATGTGTATGGAAGAATAATGAATCCAACTACAGACGTTTTTGAAAAGAGGGTAGCAGAACTTGAAGGTGGTGTGGCAGGACTTGCTACAGCATCAGGACTTGCTGCAATATTCTATTCAATACTTAATGTAGCTAGTGCGGGCGATGAAATAGTGACAGCAAGTACGTTATATGGTGGTACTTATGAATTATTTAATGTTACTCTTAGAAAACTTGGAATTAACGTAATTTTTGTTGATCCAGATGATCCTGAAAACTTTAGAAAAGCAATAACAAATAAAACAAAAGCACTTTATGGTGAAACAATAGGAAATCCCAAAATAAATGTTTTAGACATAGAAGCAGTAGCAAATATTGCACACGAGAATAAAATACCACTTATTATTGATAGTACATTTGCAACTCCATACCTCTCGCGTCCGATTGAGTTTGGAGCAGACATAGTTATCCATTCTGCAACAAAATTCATTGGTGGTCATGGAACTACTATTGGTGGAGTTATAGTTGATGGAGGTAAATTTGATTGGAGGGCAAGTGGCAAGTTCCCAGATTTTACAACTCCAGATAAAAGCTATAATGGCCTTGTATATGCTGACTTAGGAGCTCCGGCATTTGCTTTAAAGGCTAGAGTACAACTTCTACGTAACACTGGTGCAACGCTCAGCCCTCAGAGTGCATTCTTATTTCTTCAGGGACTCGAATCATTGTCTTTAAGAGTTGAGAGACATGTTTCAAATGCAAGAAAAGTAGTTGAATTCTTAAGTAAACATCCAAAAGTTGCATGGATCAATTACCCAGAACTTGAAGGAAGCAAATATAAAGAATTATCTAAAAAATATCTACCTAAGGGAGCAGGATCAATATTCACTTTTGGAATAAAAGGTGGACTTGAGGCTGGAAAGAAATTTATTAATAGCGTTGAACTATTTTCATTACTTGCAAATGTTGCAGATGCAAAATCACTTGTAATTCACCCATCTAGCACAACACATGCAGAACTTAATGAAGAAGAACAAAAAGCAGCTGGAGTTACTCCAGATCTAATAAGACTTTCAATTGGTGTTGAAGGTATAGACGATATTATATATGATTTAAAGCAGGCACTTGATAAAACAATATAATACAAAGTATTATTTAAAACTAAATATGACTTATCAAGAGAGGTAGAGGGACTGGCCCGATGATACCCGACAACCAGCATTTTCAAAAAAATGCAATGGTGTCAATTCCATCCGATTATAAAATCTGAAAGATAAGGATGTTAGCAAATTTTATTGGACAATTATCTTGTCTATTAAAGTTAATTATGCTGCTCTCCTTATGTGAGGGCAGCTTTTTCTTACCCAAAACAGTGGAGATTTAGTTATATTAGAAGAAAATATTTTTATTATATAAATTTATGCCTTATAAAAATTAGAAAGGAGATTATATTATGTTTGAAGAAGAAATTGGTTTTGAACCATTACAATTATATGAAGGGGAGACCACAGAGACTACTGCGGGAGTAATTTCTGACTCAATTTATGAAACAGCTTATTATGTTTTTAAAAATTCAGATCATGCATCAAGCCTTAGAGAATATCTATTCAAACATAGTAAATGAATTTAATTTAAATAATTTAAATATATTTTAATGAAAGGAAAAAAAGATGAGTATAGGCAATGTGGTACAGGACTTCTTAAGTAGAGGATTAGAATGCTCAATCGTAAACTGTTTTATTGACAGAAAGACATGTGGTTCACAAACATTAGCTTTTAAGATAAAGGAAAAAATCATACTAATTGTAACTGACAAGGAGAAAGAAATAAGTGTAGGGAAGTTTTTGCACTATTTTAAAGCAAGTCCAAGTAAGTTAACCAAGAATGAAACAAGAGAAATTACAGGGCATCCAGTAGGGGGCTTAAGTCCTTTTGGATTGAAAAATGATTTGAAAGTCTATATTGATATTTCATTGAAGGGGAATGATTATATATCAGTTTGTGCTGGTATGAAAAATTATGTTGTTAAAGTTACACCTAGCGAAATGCTGGAAATTACCGGAGGAGAATGGATTGATATATGGGAAAATTAAATTTAAAGGTGAGATTACTAATTATTAATGGATGATTTTGTCCGAGTGATATTTAAATAGTATCCTTAATTTATTGGTTAAAAGGTTGAAATATACATATAAACAAATGCTTGACATTATTTTAAATTTACAATATCATGATAGTAATACATTCTTATACAAATAATTACATGCTATATTATATGAGGAGAGTTAAATTAACATGAATATTTCTACTAAAGGAAGATATGGTTTAAGGGCAATGGTTGATATTGCGGTGCATTCATTTGGCGAATATATACCATTAAAGATTATCGCTGAAAGACAGGTCATTTCTGAAAATTATTTGGAGCAGATGTTCTCAATATTAAGAAAAGCTAAGCTTGTAAAAAGTGCAAGAGGGTCACAGGGTGGTTATACACTAGCAAAAGAGGCCTCTCAAATAACAGTAGGTGAGGTTTTAAGAATTCTTGAAGGTGACCTAGGCATTACAGGAGATGATGATGGAGCTTTAGGATCTGATAAAACTATAAAAATTTGTATAAACACCATAGTATGGAAGAAGGTTAATGAAAAGATTAATACTGTTATGGATTCTGTGACATTACAGGATCTCGTAGAAAAGTATAAAAATCTAAATTCAGAATATACTATGGATTTTATAATATAAATATAGGATAATTTTATTGGGAAATGTGGTAAATATCATTTAATATCATTTAATATCATTGGTATCTAAATTAAAAGTAAAAGGCACAAGTTGCATTCAATGCAAATTGTGTTTATTTAGGTTGAATTTAGCTCAATTTTATTTTTGAATTTTCTACACTTGAATTGTTGATGAAAGATGGCAAGCAACTTCATTACTTTTTGATAATGCATTATTAAATGTGGTTCAAAAGGGGTTATACATTGTGGAAAGATTTTTTGGGATATTTATTATTTTTTTGATTTATATATAAGTAAATGAATAATAATCTTGACATTATATTAAAATAGTATTATCATAATAACAACATACAAATAAACATATATGAATACTTGGTATTAATGACATACAACACTTAATAGTAAGTATAAAACAGTATAAAACAATTTATAATTATAGTGAATAATGTTAAAAGTACAACTAAATAAAAACTTCTTATCAAGAGTGGTGGAGGGACTGGCCCTATGAAACCCGGCAACCTAATTTAAATTAAAGGTGCTAATTCCAGTAGGTTTAAACCTTGAAGATGGGAAGCTAATAGACAGGTGAAATCTCCTCCTATAGCTAGCCTATAGGGGGATTTTATTTTATTTAAAAGTTTTAAATCATAGCGGCATTTTTATCATACAAAATATTAAAATCAAAAATAACTTATAAAAAGGGGAGAAATTATTATGAGCGAGAGAGAACTAAGTTTTGAAACATTACAAGTACATGCAGGGCAGGTTCCAGATCCTACTACAGGATCAAGAGCAGTTCCAATTTATCAAACATCATCTTTTGTATTTAAAAATGCAGATCATGCAGCAAACTTATTTCAATTAAAAGAACCAGGTAATGTGTATGGAAGAATAATGAATCCAACTACAGATGTTTTTGAAAAGAGAGTAGCTGCTCTTGAAGGTGGTGTAGCAGGACTTGCTACAGCATCAGGACTTGCTGCAATATTCTATTCAATACTTAATGTAGCTAGTGCGGGAGATGAAATAGTATCAGCAAGTACATTATATGGTGGTACTTATGAATTATTTAATGTTACTCTTAGAAAACTTGGAATTAACGTAATTTTTGTTGATCCAGATGATCCTGAAAACTTTAGAAAAGCAATAACTGACAAAACAAAAGCACTTTATGGTGAAACAATAGGAAATCCAAAAATAAATATTTTAGATATAGAAACAGTAGCAAACATTGCACATGAGAATAAAATACCACTTATTATTGATAGTACATTTGCAACTCCGTTTCTATCACGCCCAATTGAGTTTGGAGCAGACATAGTTATCCACTCTGCAACAAAATTCATTGGTGGTCATGGAACTACTATTGGTGGCGTTATAGTTGATGGAGGTAAATTTGATTGGAGGGCGAGTGGCAAGTTCCCAGACTTTACAACTCCAGATAAAAGCTATAATGGACTTGTATATGCAGATTTAGGTGCCCCTGCATTTGCTTTAAAGGCTAGAGTACAACTTCTACGTAACACTGGTGCAACACTTAGCCCTCAGAGTGCATTCTTATTTCTTCAGGGACTCGAATCATTGTCTTTAAGAGTTGAGAGACATGTATCAAACGCTAAAAAAGTAGTTGAATTCTTAAGTAATCATCCCAAAGTAGCATGGATTAATTACCCAGAACTTGAGGGAAGTAAATATAAAGAATTATCTAAAAAATATCTACCTAAGGGGGCAGGATCAATATTCACTTTTGGAATAAAAGGTGGACTTGAGGCTGGAAAGAAATTTATTAATAGCGTTGAACTATTCTCATTACTTGCAAATGTTGCAGATGCAAAATCACTTGTAATTCACCCATCAAGCACAACACATGCAGAGCTTAATGAAGAGGAACAAAAAGCAGCTGGAGTTACTCCAGATTTAATAAGACTTTCAATTGGTGTTGAAGGTATAGACGATATTATATATGATTTAAAACAGGCACTTGATAAGACAATATAGTAATTATAATTATAATTAAATATAACTTATCCAGAGAGGTAGAGGGACTGGCCCGATAATACCCGACAACCAGCATTTTTTTAATGCAATGGTGTAAATTCCATCAGGTTGTAAAATCTGAAAGATAAGGATGTTAGCAAAGTTTATTGGACATTATATTGTTTACTAAAGTTAATTATGCTGATCTCCTTATGTGAGAGCAGCTTTTTATTACCTAAAACAGTGAAGTCTAAATTTTATTAGATTGTAAATATGTCTTAATAAAAGGAAATAAAGATGAGTATAAGAAATGTGGTACGAGATTTTTCAAACATAATTTACAAGGGGGAATTGTAATGACTAATAAAAGATATTCAAATTTTATTACAAATTGTGTTCATGCTGGCAATGGTATTGACAAAGAAACAGGAGCTATTAGAAGGCCATTAACTATGGCAAACAGCTACAGGTTGCCAGATGATGCATCTAAACTTAATTGGAGTGGAACGGATGAATTAATCTATACTAGAACTACATCTGCAAATCAAATATATTTACAGGAAAAATTAGCTACGCTTGAAGGAGGAGAAGATTGTGTGGTTTTAGCTACGGGGGTAGCGGCCCTTGCAGGAGTATTCTTTACTTTTCTTAAATCAGACTCACATATAATATGTACAAATGTTTCCTATGTAGCTGTCTACAGGCTACTAAATCAATATTTTCCAGAGAAATATGGTACAGAAGTAAGTCTTGTAGATACAACAAATCTAGAGGAGATTAAAGCAGCTATACGGCCCAATACAAAGCTTATACATATAGAAACGCCTGGAAATCCTACTACCAGAGTAAGTGATATAGAGGAAATAGCAAAAATAGCAAAAGCGGCTGGAGTACTTTTAAGTGTGGATAGCACTTTTGGAACACCTTATTTGCAACAGCCATTGGCACTCGGAGCGGACTTAGTTATTCATAGCCTTACAAAATATATTAATGGACATGGAGATGCTATGGGTGGTGCGGTAGTAGGAAAAAAAGAATTAATAGATAAAATAAAACGTGAGGCTATGGTAAACATAGGAGGTGCAATAAGTCCATTCAATGCATGGCTAATAATGAGGGGAGCTGTGACACTATCTCTAAGGATGAGGCAACACAGTGAAAGTGCCTTGAAGATAGCTAAATTTCTTGAAGCACATTCATCAATAAGTTTTGTGGCTTATCCGGGACTAAAAAGTCATCCACAACATGAAATAGCAAAAAAACAGATGAGTGCATTCTCAGGAGTAATGTCCTTTGGACTTAAGGCAGATGTTACAACCCATAATAAGTTTGTAAATTCTTTAGAACTCATAATTTCTGCGGTTTCTATAGGCCATGATGAAAGTCTTATAGTTTATACTGGACCAACGGATGAAAGAAATCATTTCTATCCAAAGGAATTTCAAAATGGACATCTAAGATTTAGTGTCGGGCTAGAAGATCCAGATGACATAATAGCTGATATAGATCAAGCACTTAAAAAAAGTGAATTATAGTATGCAAGTTAATTGTTGATATAGATAAGTAATAATGTATAACAAAGAAAGGCCATAAGAATAATGGCCTTTCTTTTATTATAGCTAAATTTTGGAATTATTCCGGAATTTTAAGTCGTCTAAAACTTCTTATATAATATTAAAGATTAATATTAAGTATATATATGCTATAAGACAGTATTATGGAACACAAATATGATAATAAATATAAATATTTTAATATTGTTAAATTGGCTTGACAAAAATTTAATATAGCATATAATAAAATTATAACTAATCCTATATGAATACTATGAAATACGATGAAAAAGGAAAGTACTATGTTGAACGGGTACAGAGAGGGAGCGCTGCTGAGAAGCTTCTACCTGAATATATATGAAGTGCCCTTTGGAGTATGGACCTGAAATTAAAGTAGGGGACTACGGGTTCGCCCGTTAAAGCGATAAAGCATTTTGTGCTTGGATTTAATTCATATTTATAATCAATTAGAGTGGGACAGCGAAGTTTAAAAGCGACGCCTCTATAACAGGGGGTATTGCTTTTTTGACTTTAAAAATATATTCATTGTGAACTGTAGTAAGAAATTACCAATAATAAAATGGGGGTTATAAAATGTCAATCAACAAAGAAGAACTGTATAAGAAATTAGCTGATACTGTAGTAAATATGGAGGAAGAGGAGACAGTAGAAATTTGTGAACAGGTCATTTCTGAAAACTTGGATGCTTATGAGGCTATAGTTAATGGATTGTCAGCAGGTATGGATCAAGCAGGAAAACTTTTTGATGAAGAGGAGTATTTTGTTCCAGAACTTTTGTTATGCTCTGATGCTATGTATGCAGGGCTAGACGTACTTAAACCACATCTAAAAGCAAAAGATAATAAGGACAAACAAAAGGTGATTATAGGTGTAGTGGAAGGTGATACTCATGACATAGGTAAAAATCTTGTAAAAATTATGCTAGAAACTGCTGGTTTTGATATTGTTGATCTAGGAAGAGATGTTCCACCATCTGTTTTTGTAGAAAAGGCAAAAGAAGAAAAAGCTAAAATAATAGTAATCTCTACGCTTATGACTACTACGATGGAAGGTATGAGTGAAGTAATTGATATTCTTAATAAAGAAAATATAAGAGAAAATTTTAAGGTTATGATAGGTGGAGGCCCAATATCCCAAGTGTATGCAGATAAAATTGGAGCAGATGGATATTCAGTAAATGCGGCAGAAGCTGTAAAACTTGCTAAAAGGTTAGTGCAAGCATAGAACTCATTTTAACTCAAAGTTGTCTTAATTTTAAAAGAATAGGGGGAAAATAATATGTCACTTATACAAAGAAAAGATGAACTAACTTCACTTGAGCGGGTATCTTTAACGCTTGCACGTAAGGATGTAGACAGAGTTGCAGCTGTTCCACTAGTTTGTGGTGCTTCATATAGAGTATTGGGTACAAGATATGATAAATGGTCTAATGATGCAGAGGTAGCAACTAAAAGTCTGCTTGCGGCTCAGGAACTAATAGGACAGGATGCATTTCTATTACTTGTAGATCTTTCTGTTGAAGCTGCTGATTTTGGACAAGAATTACTTTTTCCAAAGTATAGTACGGCATACCCTGATTTTAATAATCAATTAATTAATGCAACTGATGAATATAACAAGGTTAAAAAAATAAATCCTCGCGAGACAAAACGTATGAAACAAGTTATTGATATTATAAAAGGTCTGTCTAAGGCAAAGGGGAATGAAGTAGCGATTCTTGGTTTCATATATGGTCCTCTTGGCGTATTATCTCAGATGAGAGGACATAAAAATTTATTTACGGATCTTATTCGTCATCCGCAAGAGGTACTAGCTGCAGTTGATATTATAACTGATGTACTTGTAGAATATGCTAAAGCACAAGTAGAGGCAGGGGCTCACTCTGTGTGCATTGATCCATTATATTCTTCGTCAACAGTACTTAGCAAGAAAACATGGGAGAAGTTTGAAGGCCCGTATCTTAAACGTATTGCTGATGCGATAAGGGAGGCAGGTGCAGCAGTATCAATACACAATTGTGGTGATGGAGTGTATTTTGAAGAGGTAATAAAATGGTCTAATCCTATAGCAATATCTGTAGCACATCCTGCACATGGCTCTAAAACATGGGAGGAACATGCAAAAACATGGGGAAAGAAAGTCATTACTATTGGATACTCAGATCCAGCAACTACTGGACTTAACATGTCTACTGATGAGGTATTAGAAGATTGTAAAAGCCAGATTGACTTATTTAGGAAAAATGATGCGGGGTTTATTCTTTCAACTGGTTGTGAATTTCCTCCTAATGGTAATTTACTTAGTGCAGCTGCGATGGTTGAGGCATCAAGAAGATATGGAAGATAAGATAAAAATTGATATTTTTTCTGGCTTTTTTGGTGCAGGAAAGACAACATTAATAAAAAAATTAATAGATGAAGATTTATATAATAAGAAAGTTGTCATTATTGAAAATGAGTTTGGCGAAATAGGTATAGACGGAATTTTTTTAGAAAAATATAATATTGAGGTTAAGGAAATAAATGCGGGATGTATTTGTTGTTCAACTTTTAATGATTTTAATAACACAATTCAAGATATTATTGATTCAAATAAAATAAAAAGAATTATTATTGAACCATCAGGTGTGGGAAAGTTATCAGAAATACTTGATATTGTAAAAAAATTTGAAATCAAGAATAATGTAATTATAAATATGGTTACTACCGTTGTTGATGTCACAATGTATGAAGATTTTATTGATTTTTTCAGCGAATTTTACAAGGATCAAATTATCTATGCGAGTACCATAGTGCTAAGTCGAACACAAAGTGTTAATTATGAGGAATTACAAAATATAGTTTCGAAAATGAAGACGTTGAATAAAAAAGCGAATATTATAACAACGCCTTGGGACGTTTTAAGTGGGAATAATATTATTAGGGCTTCAGAAAAGAATGGTAGACAAGAATTATTTAACGAAGTAAATATAATTAAAATTCCAAAAGCGAAAGTGAAAGCAAAATTTCGAATTGCAAGAAAAGTATTGGCAGAGGATATCTTTAGCAGTTGGGGAATTGAAACACCTAAAGTTTACAACCTTGAAGAACTAAAGCTTATATTTAATAATTTGAAAGATGAAAAATTGTATGGAAAAATAGTGAGAGCGAAAGGAATACTACAGGTAGATGAGAATAAGTGGATCCAGTTTGATTATTTACCAAAACAATGTGAAGTAAGGGAGGTTATGCCAGATTATACGGGGCGAATTTGTGTAATAGGCATTAACTTAAACATTGAAAGCTTAATAAATATTTTTTAATTTAGTTATGTGATTTGTAAGGAGATATAGAATGAAGATAAAAGTAATAGCTTGTGAGGTTATGAAAGAAGAGATGTTATCAATAAAGCCATTAGCTGATGAGGACTTTGAGTTTGTGTCTATGGATTACCATCTTTATCCTCAAAAACTAGGCACTGAGCTCCAAAATATTATTGATAGATCTGTGGGTTATGACAGAATCATTCTAGCTTTTGGTTTGTGTGGTGGAGCTGCAAATGGATTAAAATCAAGCAATTGTAAGCTTACAATACCCAAAGTACATGATTGTATTTCTGTATTCCTTAGTCCTGGTGAAGGATGTGTATGTGATTTTAGAAAAGAGGTAGGAACCTTTTACCTAAGTTGTGGTTGGATGATCACAGAAAAATCAATACTTTCCGATCATAAGCGAATTCTTGAAAAATTTGGATCTAAAAAAGCTTTTAGAGTTTTAAACAGGATGTATGACGGCTATAAAAAGGTGCTATTTATTCGTACAGGATATCCATCGGAGGACGAAGTAATAGATCAATCAAAAGAAATAGCTTCATTAATTAGTTGTGAACATGAAATAATTCAAGGGAAAACCTCTTTTATTGAAAAGATTATAAGAGGACCATGGGATGATACAAATTTTATAAACAAAAATCCACTAGGAATTCTTACAGAAGAAGACTTTGGGATACATTAAAAATTATTATTAATATATAATGCAAAAGGAGAATTGTTTTTATGAATGATCTAACTCCAAAAGAGAGAATACAACGCACATTTAAAAAGCAAACAGTAGATAGACCACCTATAATTTGTCCGGGTGGGATGATGAATTCTGCCATTGTTGAGGTAATGAATAAAACAGGTCATAAACTTCCACAAGGTCACCACGACAGCAGGATAATGGTAGAGATCGCAAACGATGTACATCAGAATACAGGCTTTGAAAATTTTGGGATACCATTTTGTATGACCGTTGAAGCGGAGGTTCTAGGAAGTGAAATAAATTATGGAAATCTTTTTTGTGAACCCAAAATACAAAAAGAAGTATTTGCTACAGCATCTGATGTAGTATTTAAAGAATTAGGGGCAATGGAGAAAAATAAAAGAGTTAATTCAATAATTGATGCTACTTATACATTGTCTGAAAAATACCCTGATGTTCCTGTAATCGGAAGTCTAACAGGTCCTATTAGTACAGCAGCTTCTTTGGTAGATCCTATTTCTTTCTTAAAAGAATTAAGAAAAAATCCGAGTATTGCTCATGGTGTTATTGATTATGTAAGTAATCACATTATAGAACTCGCAAAATTAATGATAGAAAATGGAGCAAATGTAATTTCTATTGCGGATCCTACTGCAACGGGGGAGATATTAGGGCCAAAGATGTTTGATGAATATGCAGTTAGATATTTAAATAAAATTATTAATGCGGTGCATGCTATGAATACACCCGTAATTGTTCATATATGTGGAAAAATGAGTGCAGTAAAAAAATATATACCTAAAATTAAATCTGATGCCATAAGTACTGATTCGTCTATCAATTTAAAAATACTTAAAGACGAATATCAAGGACTTACTACAATGGGAAATGTAAGCACATATCTTTTAGAATTTGGAGATGAAGAAAAAATTGCAAATCAAACAGCAAGACTTGTAAATGATGGAATTAACATTATATCACCAGCTTGTGGACTTAGTACATCTACACCATTAAAAAATATAGAATCTATGACAAAAATAGTGAAGGGGTATTAGTTCATGGTAAAAGTAAACTTTATTGCAAATAATAAGTCAGTTATTGTGGAAAAAGGAACTACAATACTTACAGCAGCAAGAAAGGTAGGAATCGTTATAGAATCACCATGTAATGCAGTGGGGGTATGTGGTAAATGCAAGGTAAAAGTTGAACTAAGTAACTTAAAGGATATAATTCAAGATGGAAACCATCAGTTGTCAGAGAAAGAGAAAGTTCAAGGTTTTGTATTAGCTTGCGGAGCTAGGGTAATGGCAGATATAAATGTAGAAATAATATCTAAAAATTCAAATAAGACGCTACAGATATTAAATCATGGTGAAAGTTTCGATATAGAATTAGACAGTTTTATTAGAAAAGAATATAAAGATAATGGAAAGACGAATGTGTATGCAGGAGATGAAATAATAGGTGAAGAGGAGGGGGATACTACAGCATTAATTTACGGCGTAGTTGTGGATATAGGAACTACAACTTTAGTAGCAACATTAGTTAATATTAATACAGGTGAAGAGATTAATTCAGTTTCAGCATTAAATCCACAAAGTATTTATGCTCAAGATGTTTTATCTAGAATAAAATTTGCGTCTGATGAAAAAGGACTTAATATAATGTATTCTTCAATAACCAAAGAACTTAATGGTATGATTGAAAAAAATGCTAAAGAAACAGGGATAGATAATAAGTATATATATGAAGTGATTTTTAGTGGTAATACATGTATGATTCATCTTGCAGCTAATATTAATCCTTATTCTTTAGGTAAATACCCGTATACTCCAGTAATAAGAGGCGGAAGTTATTTAACTTCGAAGGATCATAAATTAAATATTTCAAGTAATGGATTAATTTATTTACCTCCTATAATTTCATCATACGTAGGCCCAGATATAACATCTGGTATATTAGCAACAAGGCTTCAGGATAGAAAAGGCACCACATTATTTGTTGACATAGGGACAAATGGTGAAATGGTAATAGCAAGGGAGGGTAAACTATCATCAACATCTACTGCGGCAGGGCCAGCTTTTGAAGGCATGAATATAACTTATGGTATGAGAGCGCAAAGAGGTGCTATAGAATATTTCAATATAGAAGAGGATGGCTTAATAGAAATCAAAACTATTGAAAATGGAGACCCAATTGGTATTTGTGGTAGTGGTCTTTTTGATATTGTGGGGGAGTTAGTTGCAAACAAAGTTATTGGCAAAAGTGGTAGATTTGTTTCCATAGAAAATTCTAATTTACCAGAAGTTCTAAAAGAAAGATTAGTAAAATTAGATGGTAAAAATGCTTTTAAAATAGCAGAGGGAATATTTCTTACTCAAAAGGATATAAGACAAGTTCAACTTGCAAAAGGTGCAGTAAGATCGGGAATTGAATTTCTTATGTTAAGCAAAAATGTAGAGGCAAGCGAAGTTGATAAAATACAAATAGCTGGCTCATTTGGATATCATCTAAGATCAAAAAGTCTTACAAACATTGGACTATTGCCAAAAGAGTTTGAAGGTAAGATAGATTTTGTTGGAAATACATCTAAATCTGGCGGTCATGCGTTTTTATTAAATAAAGAATATAGAACTGAAATGGAGAAAGTTGTAAAGGACATTGAAGTTGTTGAATTATCAAATGGTGAGAATTTTGATAAGATTTTTGTTAAAAGTTTATCTTTCTAAAAAAGTAAGGAGAAAATAAAATATGAATGAAATTTTGTTAAAAGATGAAATGACACCAAAGGAAAGAATTGAAGCCATGATTAGTGGTAGACCATTTGACAGAGTCCCATGTAATATTTTTATAGGTGATCATGCAGCAACTATAATAGGTGTCAAAGTGTCAGATCTAAACTTTTCATCTGACAAGTTTATAGAGGGACAGATAGCCGCAAATGAAAAATATGGTATAGAGTCTACGGGTGTTTCACCTGGACTTGCAGGGATTGCTGAGGCATTAGGAAGCAAACTTATTTTTCCAGATCATGGGGCGCCTTATGTTAGTGAATATGCTATAAAAGATGTTTTAGATTTAGAAAAGCTAAGTGTACCTGATCCAGCAAAAGCAGGTAGATTTCCATTTGTTTTAGAAACCACGAAAAGACTTGTAGATAAATTTGCAAAGGAAATACCGGTTTCAGTAGAAGTACCTGGGCCATTTACAACAGCAGGAAATCTTATGAGTATAGAAAAATTATTGCGTGATACAAGAAAAAATCCGGATTATATTCATAGAGTTCTTCGTCTTGTAACTGATACAACAATAGCATTTATAAAGGAAGCCGCAAAATTTGATGTAGATATAGGAATAGCTGAACCGTCTGCATCAGGTACTTTAATAAGTAAAGATTTGTTTCAAAAGTTTGCGCTTCCATACTTAACAGAAATAGTTGATCTTATTAAAATGTTAGGTAAAGGATCACCTTATCTTCATATTTGTGGGAATACTAAAAAAATTTGGACTTTAATGGCAGATACAGGTGTGGGATCTTTAAGCCTTGATGATGTTATAGATTTGGAAGAAGCAAAAAAAACAGTAGGAGATAGGGTAACACTAATTGGTAATGTAAAACCTACAGCAACTATGTATTTAGGAGGACCAATTGATGTGGAAAAAGATGTTAAGGAGTGCCTTAAAAAGGCATATGATAATCCTAAAGGATATGTACTTGCTTTGGGATGTGGATTCCCAATTGATACGCCTCCTGAAAACATTTATGCACTACGGAAAGCGGCAATAAAATATGGTAAGTATCCATATGAACCATCACTATTTAGCTAGAATAATTATTGATTATCCCTTAATAAATCAAAATATAAATATTTAAAAGAAGAGTTGACAAAGACAATAGATGGCATATAATAGAAATAAAACTAATCCGATATGAATACTGTTGGATTTAACTTGAAATAGATATATGGGGGTAATATTATGGGATCAGTAGATTATTTTAACGAAATAGCACAAAGTTGGAATGTAATAAGAAGTGAGTATTTTGATGAGAGATTAAAGTACAAGGTTTTATCTAAAGTAAATATTAAAGACAAGGTTGTGGCTGATCTTGGATGTGGAACTGGATTTTTATCATTAGCACTGGCATTAGATGCAAGTATTGTATTTTCTATAGATCAATCTGTAAATATGTTAGTAGAAACAAGAAAATTAATGGAGACTAAAAAATTTGATAATGTGTATCCAATAAAATCATCCATAGACAACTTGGCTTTGTTTGATGAATCTGTAGATGTGGTTTTTATTAATATGGCACTTCATCATGTTAAGGATGCTAAAAAAGCAATAGAGGAAATGTTTAGAATAATAAAAAAAGATGGAACTTTAATAATATCAGATGTACAAGAGCATAGTGGCGAATGGGCAAAGACTGAGATGTTTGACGAATGGCTTGGGTTTTCAAATAATCAGATGGAAGAGTGGTTAACATCTGCTGGTTTTAATCTTGTTAATATTGAGAATACAGATTTATTATGTAAAGGCTATTCTAGCAAAGGAGAATTTACACAGACTGGCATTTTTATTGCAGTAGCAAATAAGGGAGGACTAAATAGTGAAGTATATAAATAGTGTACTCGAGAATATAGGAAATACACCACTCATAAAATTAAATAATTTAGGATTAAAAGAAGGGGTGAATATTTTCGCAAAACTTGAGGGTGAGAACCCAGGTGGTAGCGTAAAAGATAGAGTTGGAGTTTACATGATTAAGGATGCAGAAGACAGGGGCATCCTTAAAGTGGGATATACAATTGTTGAAGCTACCGCAGGAAATACTGGAATAGGTGTGGCACTTGCAGCAATAAACAAAGGATATAATATAATATTTGTTGTTCCAGAGAAGTTTTCAGTAGAAAAGTTAACTTTGATGAGAGCATTAGGTGCAACTATTGTTAATACACCAAGGGAAGATGGCATGTTAGGTGCCATCAATAAAGCGAAAGAACTATTGGATGAAATCCCTAATTCTATTTCATTACAACAGTTTGAAAATGATGCTAATCCAAAAGCACATTATGAGACTACAGGACCAGAAATATATAATGCATTAGAAGGTCAAATTGATTATTTTCTTGCAGGAGCAGGAAGTGGTGGAACATTTAGTGGTGTTATGAAATATCTAAAGGAAAAGAATGAAAATATAAAGGGTATATTAGTAGATCCGGATGGATCAACCATAGGTGGTGGAGAGGAACATTGTTATGATATAGAAGGGATAGGAAATAATTTTGTTCCAACCACTATGGATTTGAACCTAGTTGAAAGTGTTATTAAAATTACTGATGATGAGGCTAAAGATAAGGTAAAGCTAATTGCTGTTCGTGAAGGATTATTTGTAGGAAGTTCTTCTGGAGCTGCAATAGCGGCTGCAATAAAACTTGCAGAAACTATTGATAAGGGAAACATTGTTATAATATTGCCTGACAGAGGGGATAGATATTTTAGCAAAAACATTTATGATTAATACTTGTTATTATTTATAATTTAGTAGTCAAAAGGTAGAAAATAATATTTTAAATTATGCAGCAAAGCTAACACCTTTGCTGCATAATTTTTTTTGGCGAAATATCAATAGGGCAGTATAAATAAAATTATTTTGGCTAGAAGAATATAAGTTAGTTTACATATCAATGATTATGTAAACTAACTCTAAAATGTAAACCTATTTTAAATTAATGAATAATACTAACAAAATCAAGAAATAGCAAAAATATATTATATTCAAAAATAAATAAAGTATAGATAATATATGTGCTTAAACATAAAAAACATTGACATGTTTTTACTAATGTAATATTATTAATTAAACATACAGGTTTGGTATGAGAGATAAAGTGCGAATATTGCAAATTATGAGTCTTTGTTTTGAAATGAATTTAACAAAAACTACTGCTATTACAAGAGAAATTAAAATAAATCTTGAAAATATTGGAGGAATAAATATGAATATCAAAGTAAATGGCGAAGCAAAAAATATTAAAGATGGTGTTAATGTTACTGAAATGCTAAAAATTGAAGATGTGGAAATGCCAGATATGGTCTCAGTTCAATTAAATGGTGAATTTGTGGATAGAGATCAATTTGTGAAAACTGTATTAAAAGAAAATGACGAAATAGAAGTTTTATATTTTATGGGAGGTGGAAGTCTTGGAATTTAGTGAAGAGCAAATAGAAAGATATTCAAGACATATATTATTGTCTGAGGTTGGAGTTGAAGGACAAGAAAAATTACTAAATTCAAAAGTTCTTATTATTGGAACAGGAGGTCTTGGCGCACCAGCTGCTATGTATTTGGCAGCTGCAGGAATAGGTACAATAGGACTTGTAGATGGTGATGTTGTTGATTTATCAAATCTTCAGAGGCAAATTATACACCAAACTAAGAATGTGGGGCAACTTAAAGTTGAATCTGGAAAAGAAACAATAAATGAACTTAACCCAGATGTAAATGTCATTACTTACAATGAATTTGCTACATCAGAAAATATTTTAAATATTATAAAAGATCAGGATTATGATTTTATAATAGATGGAACAGATAATTTTGCTGCAAAATTTTTAATAAATGATGCCTGTGTACTTGCTAAAAAACCATTTTCTCATGCTGGAGTAATAAGGTTTAAGGGACAACTCACAACTTATATTCCAGGTAACAATACGCCTTGTTATAGATGTATTTTCCAAACCCCACCACCTGAGGGAATGGTGCCAACATGTAGAGAAGCTGGCGTTCTAGGAGTAATGGGTGGAGTTGTGGGAACACTCCAAGCAACAGAGGCTATTAAATATATACTAGGACTGGGACAAACTCTCGCAGGTTATTTACTAACTTATGATGGACTAAAGATGGAATTTAAGAAAATAAAAATAAATCATAATAAAAGATGTGGAGTTTGTGGGGATCATCCTACTATAACAGCTTTAATAGACTATGCAAATCCATCTTGTGATTTAAAAACAGGAAAGTTGAATGGGTGATTAATATGATATATATTGATAAACTTACGATAGATAAAATAATAAATCAGGCAAAAGAGGAGTTCCCTAATGAATGTTGTGGCTTTTTATCAGGAACTAAAAGCGAAGGTATAATTGATGTGAAAAAGTCATATCCACTTACAAATTTAGATAAAAGTAGTGAGCATTTTTCAATGGATCCTAAGGAACAATTTAATACAATAAAAATTATTAGAGGTCATGATATGTTATTCATTGGAAACTATCATTCCCATCCATTTACTCCCTCAAGGCCTTCAGAAGAAGATATAAGGCTGGCTTATGATCCAAAGATAATATATGGCATTTTATCACTTGAAAAAGAAGAGCCAGTATTTAACTTGTTTAAGATAAATAAAGATGGCGTTCTTAAACTTGAGTATCAAATTATTTAATATATTAATTTAGATTTTAATATACAAATGTTTTTATTAATACAAAGGGAAGTGATTTAGGATGATTAATATTACAGAAGAAAGTTACAAGGTCATAGAGGATTTCAAAGAAAAAGCAGATTTATATATGAATGGCATACTTGATCCTACTAGATTTAAAGCATTTAGAGTTTCTATGGGAGTTTATGAACAAAGAACTTCAGATACTTATATGGTAAGGACTAGGATTCCTGGTGGAGTAATTACACTAGAACAATTTAAGCAGATAAGTGATATCTCAAAAAAATATGCAAAAGGTTTATTGCGTTTTACTTCTAGGCAGGATATTCAGTTTCAAAGTGTTGAATTAACAGATGTATATAGTATTATGAAGGAGCTTATAGAAGTAGGTATAATTACTAAGGGAACGGGTGGTAATACAGTAAGAAATGTTGAGTGTTCTCCTCTTTCTGGAGTGTCTATAAATGATGTATTTGACGTAACTAGTTATATGGGTGAAGTTACTAATTATTTGCTTAAAGACCCTACTACTATGAATCTTCCAAGAAAATATAAAATAGGTTTTTCAAATACTCTCGGCGACACTGGAAACGCTACAATATCTGATTTGGGATTTATAGCAAGGATAGTTGATGGAGCTAAAGGGTTTGAGGTTTATGGTGGTGGAGGTTTTGGAGGAAATCCAAAAGTATCACTAAAACTTGAGGATTTTATTAATGCAAAAGATGTTTTGTATTATGTTCAGGCTATGAAGGAACTCTTTGAAAAAGAAGGGGATAGAAGTAATAAACATAAAGCAAGAATAAGGTATATTGTTGAAAGATTAGGTGAAGAAAAATTCAAACTAAGGTTTAATGAAGAACTAAAAAGAATAAAGGAGGATAGAAATCTTGTTTTAATAATAGATGATGTCATAGATGAAAAATATGATCAAATTGCTGAAGGTTCTGAAATTGATAAGGCATATGAAAATGTTTTATTCCCTCAAAAACAAGTTGGATATACTTCTGTTTATGTGCATCCTCAAGGAGGAAATTTAGAAGCGGTAAACCTTCAAGAAATATTAGATTTTGTTAATAAATTGGATTATAAAATATCTATAAGGCTTTCCAATACTCAAAGTTTTTTTGTGAGAGATTTAAAAGATAACGATGCTAAAACATTATTAAAAATAATAGCACCATTTTCATCAAATTTTAACATATATAATTCAGTAACTTGCGTTGGAGCATCAACTTGTCAATTAGGACTGTGTTTATCACAAAATCTGTTGCAAGCTATAAAGGAAGAATTTAGTGAAAATACTGATGAAATTAAAGCATCACTTCCTAGAATCTTTATATCGGGATGTCCTAATTCCTGTGGGCGTCACCAAATAGGCAAAATAGGCTTAAGTGGGAGAGCAAAAAGAACAGAAGATGGTCTAATGCCTACGTATACTGTATCATTTGGTGGTAATGTTGGGCATGGCCAATCTAAAATCGGAGAATCATACGGTGATATTCCTGCAAAGAAGGTACCAAAGTATCTTGCAGAGATTGCTAAGCTAAAAAAAACATCCGGTTATGAGTCTTTTGAAGAGTTTTTAAATAATACCCAGAAAGATGTAAGAGAGTTAACTAATAAATATGGAGCATTGGAAACATTTAAAGAAAATCCTGACCTTTATTATGACTTTGGAGCAAGTGAAAAATTTTCTATTGAAGGACGTGGACCTGGTGAGTGTAGTACAGGGGTATTTGATGTTATAAAACTTGATTTATCAAATGCAGAAAGTTCTCTTTTAAAGTATAAATCAAGTAAAAAATCGCAAGATTTGTACGAGGCTGCGGTGTCATCTGCGAGAACTCTTTTAGTATTAAAGGGCATAGATACAGCAAAGGATAGAGAGATATTCAAACAATTTAATATAAATTTTGTTGAAACTGGTTTTGTTAGCAAATCTGTTGTAGAGCTTTTCGATACGCTTCTTGATTATAAACTTGGCGATATACTTGACATAACAAGTAAAGCAGTTGAGGTTGAATATCTTTATAACAAGGTAAAAGAAATGTATGAATCTTTAAATGGACAATTAGAAATAACACTCCCAAAGGAAGTATCAATTAACGTGTCAGAGGAATCACAAATAAGTAAAGATTATGAAGTTATTGATTTTAGAGGAGTTACATGTCCAATGAATTTTGTAAAAGTTAAAATTCAACTATCTAAAATAAAGTCTGGTGAAAAAAGAGGTTTTTATTTAGACGATGGTGATCCTATAAAAAATGTTCCATTAAGTGTTTCAAAAGAAGGTAACAAGATAATATTAATAGATAATAATTATGAAGGCTACAATTTACTTGTAGTTGAGAAAAAATAACTTCAGAGGTGTAAATATGAAATTCAACACTAAATTAATACATGGGAATCTAAAAACTGATGAAACAGGAGCAACTAATACGCCACTACATTTATCAAATGCATTTGCTCATAATACGGCAGAGAAGTTAGAGGGCATAATGAAGGGTACAAGTATGGGATATGCGTACACTAGAATTTCAAACCCTACGGTTACTTCGTTTGAAAGAAGAATTGCAAGTATCGAGGTAGGCCTCACAGCTACTGCTACTGCCTCTGGTATGAGTGCTATATATCTTGCAATAATGAATATTGTTGAGTGTGGAGACGAAATAATAGCATCTAGTGGCCTTTTTGGGGGAACTTATGCACTTCTTAAAAATCTAAAAAGTTATGGTATAAATGTTAAGTTTTTAGAAAATTTAGATGAAGAGAGTTTAGAAGATGTTATAAATAAAAATACAAAAATTGTATTTGGAGAAACATTAGGTAATCCAAAGCTAGATGTATTGGATATAGAGGAAGTAGCTAAGGTTTGTAATAAACATAATGTTATTTTTATTGTAGATTCAACTATAACAACTCCATTCCTTATAAGACCAATTGAATATGGAGCAGATATTGTTATTCATTCAACTTCTAAATATATAAATGGAACCTCAAATTCTATCGGTGGAATCATAGTAGATGGTGGAAGTAGTAAATATAAAGATATCAAGTATAAAAATTTTAATGAGTATAGTAAAAAGTTTGGGAAAATGGCCTACACTGCAAAGCTTAGAAATACGGTCGGAAAAGATATCGGAGCGTCTCTTGCACCTTTTAATGCTTTTTTAAACCTAACTGGAATTGAAACATTGTCACTTAGAATGAGAGAGCATTGTTCAAATACCCTAGCAGTAGCAAAATTTTTAAGTAACAATAGTAAAGTAACATCAGTAAATTATCCGAGTCTTCCAACTTCTAAATACTATAATATAACTCAAAAGTATTATAAAAATGGAGCTAGTGGAGTTTTAACTTTTAGGCTTGGGAGCAAGGAGAATGCTTTTAAATTTATTAATAATTTAAAAATGATCGTTAATATTACAAATATTGGTGATACTAAAACCTTAATTATTCATCCTGCCTCAACAATATGTTCTAGTAATACTAATGTTGAAAAAGAGCAAATGGGAGTTTTTGATGATTTGTTAAGGCTTTCTGTTGGAATAGAAGATATTGAAGATATACTATTTGATATTGAGAGTGCTATTAACTCCATTAACTAATAGTTATAAAGAGCAGCTTACATGATGTTATATCATGTAAAGTTACTCTTTTTAAGTTTTCTTATTTATTTTTCAAAAAACAAAGGATTTTACAATATTTATCCGAATTTAATATATCAGTGATAATATATTTTGTTTATAAAAAATTATGAATAGGAAGTGATTTTTTATGGAGGATAATAAAAATGAACATATTAAAATAATGGATATTGATCCATACCTTAAGCCTTATGAAAAAGATATTAATCTTAGAATGGATTCTTATACATCTTCTAAGAAAAAATTACTAGGTTATAATCAAGACTTTAAATCTTTTGCAAATGGTGGATTATATTATGGCTTTCATTTAATAGATGGAGGATGGATTTATAGAGAATGGGCCCCTAACGCTGATGCTCTTTATTTGATTGGTGACTTTAATTATTGGGATCCACATACACATCCAATGCAAAAAACAGAAAATGGAAATTGGGAAATTTTCTTACCAGGAGTACAATCTCTTAAGCATATGTCATGCGTTAAGGTAAGGGTAGTAGCTAAAGGAATATCAAGAGATAGAATTCCACTTTATATTAAGAGAACAGTGCAGAATACTATTACGCATGATTTTGTAGGACAAATTTGGCAGCCAGATCATGATTTCAAGTGGAAGGATAGCGAATTTCATATTAAAAGTGAGGAAACATTATTTATATACGAGGCTCATGTAGGCATGGCACAGGAAAAAGATGGCATTGGTACTTTTAATGAATTTACAGAAAATATACTTCCAAGAATAAAGGCTGATGGTTATAATACGTTGCAACTTATGGCAATTATGCAACATCCTTATTATGCCTCTTTTGGTTATCAAGTATCTAATTTTTACGCCGTTGCATCATGGTTTGGTACCCCAGAGGATTTAAAAAAATTAATTAATACTGCTCACCAAATGGGAATTGCAGTGTTACTTGATTTAGTACATTCTCATTCAATTAAAAATATAGCTGAGGGTATTAATGAGTTTGACGGAACTGATTATCAATTCTTTCATACTGGTGTTAAAGGAAATCATCCAGCTTGGGGCACAAAGCTATTTAATTACGGAAAACCAGAGGTTATTCATTTTCTTTTATCAAATATTAAGTTTTGGCTAGAAGAATACCATTTTGATGGTTATCGATTTGACGGTGTGTCATCCATGTTATATCATCACCAAGGATTAGGAGTAGCATTTACAGATTACAGTAAATACTTTAGCATGGAGACGGATATAGAGGCAATTACATACCTTCAATTTGCAAATGATTTAATTAGGGAAGTTAATCCTACAGCGATAACAATAGCTGAGGATATGAGTGGAATGCCAGGAATGTGTATACCGGTAAGCTTTGGTGGTCTGGGTTTTGATTATCGCTTATCTATGGGGGTACCTGATCTTTGGGTAAAAACACTAAAAGAGTTACCTGATGAAGAATGGAGTATGAATCAATTATGGTATGAATTAACTAGTAGAAGGCCTATGGAGAAAAATATAGGTTATTCTGAATCACATGATCAGGCCCTTGTAGGTGATAAAACATTAATGTTTAGGTTGGCCGGTAAGGAAATGTATTCTCATATGCTTAAAGATGATGATAACTTAATAATAAATCGTGCAATAGAAATTGATAAGCTTATTAAATTTATTACTATAACTTTAGGTGGAGAGGGTTATTTGAATTTTATGGGGAATGAATTTGGTCATCCAGAATGGATTGATTTTCCAAGAGAAGGTAACAATTGGAGTTATAAATATGCAAGAAGACAATGGAGTCTTATGGAAAACAAGGATCTTAAATATGACTATTTATCAAATTTTGATAGAGAAATGATAAATTTTATAAAACATTATAATGTTTTAAGTGCTACTGATTTACAAAATCTTTGGACTGATGAGAAGCTTAAATTGATTGCATTCAGAAAAGGAGGACTCGTGTTTCTATTTAATTTTAATCCATCGCACTCTTTCCCAAAATATGAGCTTCCAACCTCTGAAAATGGTGATTACAAGGTTGTTTTTAATAGTGATGAGGATATGTTTGGTGGACAAAGCAGAATTTCAACGGACTACATTTATCATACTGAGGCATTAAAACAAAAAATAGGTAATATGGGGGTTATAATAAATATGCCAAGCAGAACAGTGCTAGTATTAAAGAAAGTGTGAAAATAAATAGTGCAGTCCTAGGAAGTTTCTCCGGAAGTGACTCCAAATAAGAAGAGCAGAAACATTGAAAATCCATTTAGTAATTCTTCTTTTGCCAATATAAAACTCACGTGAGCCTTCTGTAAGGAAGGCTAGCGAACCGGCTGTAAGCCGAATGTGAGTGCTAGAGAAATTTATATTGGCAAAAGATTAGAATTAATTGATGGATTTTCACGTTTTAAGCTCTTATTTGGAGTCACGCAGGAGAAATTTCATAGTCCACGCACTCTTAGTTGTTTTTTATCCTCTTAACGAAGTTTCTCCCATTAAGTATTCATCAATATTTTTAGTAACTAAACGCCCCTCATAAATTGCCCAAACAACTAGTGATTGACCTTTTTTCATGTCACCAGCAGCAAAAACGCCTTTAGTTTTGGTCATATAATTTTCATCTACAACTACATTACCACGATTGTCGAAGTCTAAATCCAAATCGGTAAGCAATCCTTCGTGTTGAGGATGAAGGAAACCCATAGCCAAAATAACTAGGTCAACTTTTAACTCAAATTCTGAGCCTGGTATTTCAACCATTTGCATTCCTTTTTCAGTATGTGTCCATTCCACTCTAGTTGCATGGAGAGTATTAACTGTCCCATCTTCGCCAGTTAATTTTCTTGTTGTAACATTCCAATCACGATTACAACCTTCTTCATGTGAAGTTGTAGTTTTTAATGTTCTAGGATATGTTGGCCATGGCATTGAATCATCACGATCAACCGGAGGTTTTGGCATAATCTCATACTGATATACGCTTTTAGCTCCTTGCCTAATAGCTGTTCCAATGCAATCAGAACCTGTATCACCACCACCTAGAACTAGTACTACTTTGTCTTTAGCATTTATTTCGGTAGTTTCTATTTCTTTGCCTGAAACTCTTCTATTTTGTTGTTTTAGATAATCCATGGCAAAGTGTACACCTTTAAGATTGCGTCCTTCAACTTTCAAATCACGAGGTATTGTACTTCCACCGGTTAAAGCTACAGCATCAAACTGCGCTAAAAGATCTTTCGCACTATAATCTACGCCAACATTTACGTTAGTTTTAAAGTTAACGCCTTCTTCTTTCATAAAATTAACACGTCTTTCAACTATACTTTTATCTAATTTAAAGTCTGGTATACCATACCTTAAAAGTCCGCCTATTTCGTCGTCCCTCTCGAATACAGTTACATCATGTCCCACAGAATTAAGTTCAGCAGCAGCTGCAAGACCTGATGGACCTGAACCAATTACAGCAACCTTTTTACCCGTTCTTACTCTAGGTTCTTGTGGGTTTGTCCATCCTTCTTCAAATGCTTTTTCTATAATATTTAATTCTATTTCCTTTATTGCAATGGGGTCTCTATTAACACCTAATGTACATGAACCTTCACAAGGGGCAGGGCAAATTCTGCCGGTGAATTCTGGAAAGTTATTTGTAAGAGTTAATCTGTCATATGCTTTTTCCCATTTCTCTTTATATACCATGTCATTCCAATCTGGAATTAAGTTCCCAAGTGGGCAGCCCCAGTTACAAAAAGGGACACCACACTCCATGCACCTTGCACCTTGCTGACGTAATTTATCAACTGGAAATTTTATGAATAATTCTTTAGAGTCCTTAACTCTATCTTTAACAGGGCGTTTTTTTGCAGTTTCTCTTTTGAATTCTCTGAAACCTTGCAATTTTCCCAAATTTAACACCTCCAAAATTGAAAAGTATAAACTGTTCTCAAAATTTGAGAGAACAGTCTTATATCTTCTTATTGCATTTTCTCTCTATTCTATTTTCCTTCTAGTATTGCTTTGTAAGCGGTTGGTATTACTCTTTTGAATTTTGATTTATATTCATTCCAATTATTTAAAATTTTATTAGCTTTGTTACTGTTAGTAGCCTCAAAATGTTCTTTTATTATTGAATAAAGCTGATCTAAATCTGATTTTGAGGTTATTGATTCTACTTCAATCATTTCCATATTACATTTTGATTTAAAAGTTTCATTCTCATCTATAACATATGCTATACCACCGCTCATTCCTGCTCCAAAGTTTCTACCGGTTCTTCCTATAATAACTACAACTCCGCCAGTCATGTATTCACAACCGTGGTCTCCAATTCCTTCAGCTACAGCCTGGGCTCCCGAATTTCTTACTGCAAAACGTTCACCTACAAGTCCGTTTATAAACAATTTACCAGAAGTTGCTCCATAAAGAATTGTATTACCGGCAATAAAGTTTTCATCTTGAACAAAGGTACAATTTTCTGGTGTTTTTACAATAATCTTAGCACCAGATAATCCCTTGCCAACATAATCATTTGCATCTCCTACTAATTTTAATGTTAATCCATTAGCACCAAATGCTCCAAAACTTTGACCGGCAGCTCCTACAAAATTTAATGTTATTGTATCGTCTGGAAGACCAGTAGCGCCATATTTCATAGCTATTCTTCCGCTTAACATTGCACCAACAGAACGATTAACATTTTCAATTTCTAAGTTAAAGGTACTTTTCATTCCATTTTCTAAAGATTCTTTTGCCATTTCAATAAGTTTATAATCTAAAGAATTGTCTAAACCATGATTCTGAGCAATTACACAGTAACGTTTAATTCTCTTTGGCATATCTGGTTTATATAAAATATTTGATAAATCTAGATTTTTTGCTTTCCAATGAGTGATTGCTTTTTTAGGACTAATCTTATCTACTCTACCTACCATTTCATTCATAGTTCTAAACCCAAGTTTTGCCATATGCTCCCTTATTTCCATTGCAATAAAGGTAAAGAAGTTTACAACATATTCAGGTTTGCCTTTGAAATTCTTACGAAGTTCTGGATCTTGAGTAGCTATACCCATATCGCAAGTATTTAAATGACAATTTCTTAGCATAGTACAACCTAGAACTACAAGAGCTGTAGTTGCAAATCCAAATTCTTCAGCTCCAAGAAGTGCAGCGATAACAACATCACGGCCTGTTTTAAGCTGACCATCAGTTTGAACTGTTACTCTGCTTCTTAAATTATTTAGCAGAAGTACCTGCTGAGTCTCAGCAAGTCCAAGCTCCCAAGGAAGTCCTGCATGCTTAATAGATGATAGTGGGGAAGCTCCTGTTCCACCATCATGACCACTTATTACTATAGCATCAGAATGTGCTTTAACAACTCCAGCAGCTATTGTTCCAACTCCTAATTCTGAAACTAATTTCGTACTTATTCGTGCATGAGGATTTACACTCTTTAAATCATAAATAAGCTGAGCTAAATCTTCAATTGAGTATATATCATGATGAGGTGGTGGTGATATTAAATCAATTCCAGGCGTTGAATGCCTAAGTCTTGCTATATTAACATCTACTTTTTTACCCGGTAGCTGCCCACCTTCTCCAGGTTTAGCACCTTGAGCTATCTTAATTTGTAATTCATCTGCATTAACAAGGTATTCAGTTGTAACTCCAAATCTAGCAGAAGCTATTTGTTTAATTGCACTTCGTCTTAAATCCCCATTCTGATCAACCTTGAATCTTTCAGGATCTTCTCCACCTTCACCAGTATTACTTTTTCCACCAAGTCTATTCATAGCTATAGCCATAGTTTCATGAGCTTCTTTACTGATAGATCCAAATGACATTGCACCTGAGCAGAAACGCTTAACTATTTCACTTATTGGTTCAACTTGCTCTATTGGAATTTCATTTCCATAATTAAGTTCGAATAATCCCCTAATTGTACATAAATGTTTGTCTTGATCATTTATGATTTTTGAATACTCTTTATATAAGTTGTAATCGTTAGTCCTTGCAGCTACTTGAAGTTTATAAATTGTATCAGGGTTAAATAGGTGATATTCTCCATCTTTTCTCCAAGAATATAATCCACCAACATCGAGTTCTGCTATAGGTTTTCTTAACTTATTAAATGCATTTTTATGTCTAATTAATACTTCCTTTGCCACAGTTTCTATACCAATTCCACCAATCCTAGATGGTGTTCCACCAAAATATTTTTGTAGAAAGTCAGAATTTAAGCCAACAGCATCAAAAATTTGTGCCCCGTGATAACTTTGAATAGTTGATATTCCCATCTTTGATAATATTTTTAGAAGACCTTGTGATACTGCATGTATATAGTTTTCATGAGCTTTTTCTATAGAAATATTTTCTATATCACCTTCATTTATAATATTATCAATTGATTTAAATGCAAGGTATGGATTAACACCAGTTGCACCATAACCAATTAATAAGGCCATATGCATTGTCTCTCTTGCTTCTCCTGTTTCAACTATTATAGAAACAAAAGTTCTGGTTTTTTCGCGTATTAAATGCTGTTGAACAGCAGATAACGCAAGCAAGCTTGGGATTGCAGCATCGTAAGAGTCTACTAATCTGTCACTAAGAACGATAATATTATATCCTTCTTTAATTCTTGTAGAGGCTCTTTCACAAATTTTATCAAGTGCCATTTTGAAACCTTCAACCCCAGTGTCTGCTTTAAAAGTTATAGGGATTGTTGTAGTTTTAAAAGCATTATCTTTTAAATTCTTAATTTTAGCCATTTCTAAATTTGTTAAAAGGGGTCTGCTTATTTCAATAAATGGATTATCATTAGAATCCTGATTTAAAACATTATATTGAGAGCCCACATAGTTCATTAAAGACATTACCATTTTTTCTCTAATTGAATCAATTGGAGGATTGGTAACTTGAGCAAAAAGTTGCTTAAAATAAGCAAATAAAAGCTGTGGTTTGTTAGATAAAACAGCAAGCGGAGTATCATTTCCCATAGAACCAATTGGCTCTTTACCGTTTTTCGCCATAGGAGATAAGATAAGTTTTAAATCCTCTAGAGTATAACCAAAGGCTTGCTGTTTTTCCTTTAAAATATCTTTATCAATTATAACTTCATCAACTACACCATCAAAATCTTCTAGATATAGTTTGTTTTTTAAAACCATCTCGCCATAAGGCTTATTTGTACAAACTGTTTTCTTAACTTCGTCGTCTGTAATTATTCGTCCTTCGTTTGTATCAATTAAGAACATTTTTCCTGGTTGAAGCTTGCCCTTTTTTTTGATATCTTCTGGTTTAAATTTAAGAACTCCAGCTTCAGACGCAAGAACAGCAAAACCATCCTTTGTTATTACGTATCTTGCAGGTCTAAGTCCATTTCTATCCAAGGTCGCACCTATTCTAATTCCATCCGTAAATGCAACGACAGCTGGGCCATCCCAAGGTTCAATAAGCGATCCGTGATATTCATAAAATGATCTCTTATAATCTTCCATATCATCATTTGTAGTCCAAACTTCAGGAATCAACATCATCAAACTATGAGGTAGAGATCTTCCATCCATTTTTAATAGTTCCAACATATTATCTAAGGAAGCTGAATCGCTACCATTAGGACTAATGATTGGGAATAACTTCTTAAGATTTTCTCCGTACACATTAGATTTTATTATTCCTTCCCTAGCATTCATCCAGTTTCTATTTCCACGAATGGTATTTATTTCACCATTATGTGCCAAATATCTAAAAGGTTGCGCTAAATCCCAAGTTGGAAAGGTGTTTGTACTATATCTTTGATGAACAAGGCAAAGAGCACTTTTAAAGTTTATGTCTTGCAAATCAATGTAAAAGCCTTTTATTTGTTCAGCAAGTAAAAGTCCCTTGTAAACAATTGTTCTGCTAGAAAGACTACAAATATAGAAATATTCTGTGCTTCTATTAACCAATTTGATTACTTCGCTTTCAGCTCTTTTTCTTATAATATAAAGTCTTCTTTCAAATTCTTCTTGTAGTTCATCTTCTGAAAGTGATTCATCCTTAAAAGTCGATCCTATAAATATCTGCCTTATAATAGGCTCGGTTCCTTTTGCTGTGTCACCAATGTTTCTACTATCTATAGGAACAGATCTCCAGCCGATTATTTTTTGTCCTTCTTCTTCTGCAATTCTCTCGAATATGCCTTCACACTGAAATCTTAATGCCGGTTCTTTTGGTAAAAAAATCATTCCTACAGCGTATTTTCCAACTCTAGGTAATTCGAGTCCTAAATTGTCACAGCTAATTCTAAAAAATTCATCAGGAATTTGAACAAGTATTCCTGCGCCATCGCCAGTTTTAGGGTCTGCCCCTACTGCACCTCTATGGGTTAAATTCACGAGAACCTTTAGCCCTTTTTTTATAATATCGTTGGTTTTTTCACCTCTGACATTTACTACAAAGCCAACGCCACAATTATCTTTTTCATTAGCAGGATCATATAATCCCTGCTTTTCAGGATAACCAATGCTAGTATTCACAATATTACCCCCTTTTATTTATAAAACGAATTATATAAATTGTACCACGATTCTATAATTTTGCAAGTTCAATTTTAAAATGAGTCAAAAATAACAATTTACAGACTATTTCTAAGTAATTTACCAATATAAATGAATGTTATAATTTAACAATAAAGGCAACAACCATTGAAAATAATTTTCAATGACTGTTGCCAAGTAAATTTGTTTTTTTAACTTTCTAATAAAAAATTATAATTTTCTTTTAGAAAGTTTAATATAACAGTTGCTATTAATGACTGGCCCTCGATGTTTGGATGTATTCCATCTTTACATAAAAAGCGAGTGTAATCATTATGTTTTAAAAACTCTGAGCGAATATCAATAAGTACAGTATCAGTTTCATTAGCTACCTGAGTAATCATTTTACTATAAGAATTATGCCAAGTAAAAAGTCTATCCTTTGTTCCGAGCCAATGTAAAATGTTTTTCTCCGAAGTAGAATCTTCTTTTGAAATCCAGTTAAAATATTTTAAAGGATCAAGTGGAGGCAAAGTAAGAAGTACGGGCATTATGTGATTATTTTTTAATGTATCAATCATTGAAAGTAATGTTTCACGAAAAGTATATATATCAGTGTTTGGTTTGTATTCCATTTCAGGATTTTTAGCGATTTCATCCCATTTATAATCACAATCATTACCACCAAATTCTACTAAAACCATATCAGGTGATTTTTTAATCACATCATTATACATTTTAAGTGCACCACGAATAATTGTATTACCAAATTTACCTGCATTATACACAGGTCCTTTTATTTTATTATCTATAATACTTGTAAAATTTTCTTTTAAAGTTGCATATTTAGATTTTTTATCGTCATAAATAATCCCTTTTGTAATAGAATCTCCATATGCTACTATAATGTAACTATCTTTAACTTCCATAATACACCTCCATAAAACTAAATTATATAAATCAAATTACTTATTCTATATTAATATTATACCATAGGAATACAAACATTTCAATACATAGTTATTAAAACTACGTAAAACATTAAAAATTTTATTAAGTTACTTATTTAATATATTATTCCCATTATTATTTGGTATATTCTATACTAAATAATAAACTTATATAAGTGATCTAATTCTTTCATTTTAATTGTTTTATTTGAAAATGTTTATTAGCAATATTTTCAATAGACGAAAAAAGTATGGAAAAATATATAGGATAATAATAACAATAATTGTGTTGACAATTCATTAAACTAATGATAACATACACCTAACCTATAGGATAAGTATGGTTGGATTTTGTGAATAATTTAAAAGTATAATTAAATACTTCTGACAAAATAGTTAAAAGTTAAAAGAATTATTATTATGTAGAAGGGAAACGTTGTGAAAGAAAACATTAATATATTGAAGAACTTAAGTAATGAAGAAAAAAGATATTTAATTCACTTCAAAATGAGGGACCTATTACCAAAAGTGAAATATCCAGATTAACAAAAATTAAATTAACTACATTAAATAGTACAATGGAACTATTAGAAAGAAAAAGAATTATAGTGAGGGAAGCTATAGGCCAATCTACAGGTGGAAGACGGCCAGTTTTATATGATGTGAGTTTATTAGAATTTTATATTATAGGAATAGATATATCTAGAGTTTATACTCAGGTAATCATAACTAATTTAAAAATGAAAATATTGTACAAAGAAATGTTTTATATGGATATTTTTTGTTCACCGCAAGAAACTGTAAAAAAAATATATGAAATTATTAATAAAGCAAATCAAAGTTTAAAATTAGCTAATAGGAACTTGGTAGGAATAGGTCTTGGAACAGTAGGACCATTAGATATAAAGAATGGGATAATGATAAGTCCTGTTAATTTCAGTGCACTAGGTTGGTCGAATGTTCCTATAAAAGAAATGCTTGAGAAAAGATTAAATTATCCTATTATTATTGAAAATGGAGTAAATGCAGCTGTCATTGGAGAATATTTTTATGGTATTGGAAAAGGAGTTGAAAATATTGCTTATTTAAATTGTGGAATAGGCATAAGAACAGGTACAGTTTTATCTAGTAAGTTAATGAGGACGATAAGCGATGATGAAGATGCTTTAGGACATATGATAGTCGATGTTCATGGAGAAAAGTGCAAATGTGGAAATTTAGGATGCATAGAGGGTTATTCATCTATAAATGCAATAATAAAAAAATTTTCTTTAGAGGTTAAAAAGGGAAGAAATACTATAATAAATAAGCAATTAGAAAATATAGAGTATAAAGATATTTGTATTGCAGCAGAAAGAAATGATAATTTATCTAAAGAAATACTAATAGGTGCTGCTTTAATTTTAGGAACTGGGTTGGTTAATTATATTAATCTACTAAATCCAGGATTGGTTATATTAAGTGGACCTTTAATAATTAATTCAAAGCTATTTTATAATGAGTGTATTAAAACTGTATTCAAAAAATTGCATCCCGATAGAATGAAAAAGATTATTTTTAGTAGAGGTGGATTTTTTAAAGAAAATGCAATTTCGATTGGTGCCGTAGCTTTAGTAATTAAAGATATTTATAATTAACATTTTTAAATGTATATAAGTAGTATTGAATATTTCAATAAAACTAATTTTAGTAGGAGGCCCACGTTGAAAAATTCAAAGGGATTTAAAATTTCTGGGGTAATACTAGCAGGCTTTTTAATTATCGCTGGATTATCAGGATGTTCATCAAAAAAAGTTGTAAATGGGAATGCTGATGTTAGAGTTGGATATTTCCCAAATATAACCCATTCTCAAGCTCTTGTAGGACGTGAGCAAGGCAGTTTTCAAAAGGCTATAGGAACGAAAAACAAAGTAGTGTGGAAATTATTTAATGCAGGACCTGCAGAAGTAGAAGCATTATTTGCAAAAGCTATTGATATTGCATATATTGGGCCTGGTCCCGCTATCAATGGATATTCAAAATCAAAAGGGGATATTCAAATCGTAGCAGGTGCAACGGATGCTGGGGCAATATTTGTATCTAAAAAGGGAATGGTTATTAAGGATTTGAAAGATTTGAGTGGTAAAAAAATTGGAGTCCCACAGTTTGGAAATACGCAAGATTTAACACTTAGGAACATATTGTCTGAAAATGGACTTAAGGATAAAACAAAGGGTGGAACGGTTGAAGTAAGGCAAGCATCAAATGCTGACATTTTATCATTACTAAAAAAAGGGGACATAGATGCAGCGTTAGTACCTGAACCTTGGGGATCAAGGCTTATTAAAGAAGCAGGAGCAAACATTATCCTGGATTATAAAGACTTATTTAGACAAGGAAAATATACGACAGCTGTAGTAGTTGTAAGAACTGAATTTTTAAAGCAGCATCCATTAATTGTTAAAAATTTTATAAAAGCTCATGTAGATGTTACTACTTATATTAATAAGAATCCGGGTAGAGCTAAGGTAATAGTTAATAAACAAATTACTGAGTTAACAAAAAAAGGAATAGAAAAAGATGTTTTAGATGCTGCCTTTAAAAGATTAACAATTACAAATAATCCGGAAAAGGATTCCGTTTTAGATTTTGTTAAGTTTTCACTTCAAGAAGGGTTTTTAAGATTAAATCCAGACACAAAGAATTTGTTTAACCTTACAATTTTAAATAAGGTTTTAAAAGAAAAAGGTCAAGTTCAAATCAAATAAAAGAGGTGACACGTTTGAGTCTTATAGTTAAGGATGTTAGTAAGGAGTTTATTTCAAAGCATAAGAAAACAAGTACACTTGAAAATTTTAATTTAGAAATTACAAAGGGCGATTTTGTATGTATATTAGGGCCATCTGGTTGTGGAAAATCAACTTTACTAAATATTTTAGCAGGACTTGAAAAGGCAACCAAAGGTGTTGTTCTACTTAATGGTAATGAAATAACAGGGCCGGGGCCTGATAGGACAGTAATGTTTCAAGAAGCAGCATTATTTCCATGGCTTAAGGTAATAGATAATGTTGAGTTTGGAATGAAGATGGCTGGAATACCAAAGGAAGATAGATATGAGAAGGCTATCCACTATTTAAAAATGGTACATCTATCAAAATTTCAAGATTCTTATGTTTATGAGTTATCAGGTGGAATGAAGCAAAGGGTAGCTCTTGCCCGTGCACTATCTCTTGATTCTGAAATACTGCTAATGGATGAACCTTTTGCAGCTCTTGACAGCCAGACTAAAATGATGCTGCAACAAGAACTACAACGAATTTGGGTAAATACAAAAAAAACAATTATTTTTATTACCCATAATGCAGAAGAAGCAGTTTATTTGGCTAATAGAGTTGTTGTTATGGCAGCTAATCCTGGTAGAATAAAGCAAGAATTTAAGATAGAACTTGCAAGGCCAAGAGAAATGGAAAGTTGTGATATAGCTTATTATACATCTAAGATAATGAAAGCATTAAAAGAGGAGGTGGAGAAGGTTGCAAAAGCAGAATACGATGGTGATTGGAATATTGAAGAAAATACTGTTCTATATACTCCTGATAGTGATATGGGAGGGGATTTATAAACTAGGTGTTGATGTTTTTAGAATTTGGAAACCTTATATTTTCCCATCACCTTTTGACGTTTTTGGTACTTTGATTTCACTTATAAAAGATAACACAATAGGAATAGCTATTGTTGCAAGTTTAAAGAGAATTGTAGTTGGCTATTTTATATCAGTAATAATAGGGGTTACTCTAGGACTTACAATTGCTAAATTTAAATATTTAGATGAAAATTTAGGGCCATTAATTTTAGGACTTCAAACTTTACCTAGTATTTGCTGGTTGCCATTTGCTATTCTTTGGTTTGGACTTAGTGAGATTTCAATTATTTTCGTAATTGCAATTGGTTCAACATTTGCGGTGGCAATATCAGTTAAATATGCAATACAAAATGTAAATCCATTATATATAAGAGCTGCAAAAACAATGGGTGCAAGGGGTAGTAAAGTTTATACCCATGTAATTTTGCCAGCGGCGCTGCCAGATATAGTTAGTGGACTTAAGCAGGGTTGGTCATTCGCATGGAGGGCTTTGATGGCAGGAGAGATGTTATCTTCAACAAAGGGGCTTGGCCAAGTGCTTATGGTAGGACGTGACTTAGCCGACATTAGCCAAGTTGTAGCTGTAATGATAGTAATAATAATTCTTGGGTTAGTGGTGGATAAACTTGTTTTTTCAAGACTTGAGAAAAATATGAGACATAAATGGGGCCTTGATAGGGCTTAGTTTTTAAAATTAATGGAGGTGAATATAAATGAGCATAGAAAACCTTACTTGGCATGATACGTTTGTAACTCGAAAGTTACGCGAAAATCTATTATCACAAAAATCTAAGTTATTATGGTTTACTGGGTTATCAGGTTCTGGAAAGTCAACAGTAGCAAATGCTTTAGATTTAAGATTAAATGAAATTGGCAAAGCAACCTATCTATTAGATGGAGATAATATTCGCCTAGGTATAAACTCAGATCTTGGGTTCTCAATGCAAGATAGAAATGAAAATATTAGGCGGATTAGCGAAATAGGAAAATTGTTTGTAGATTCAGGATTAATAACAATTGCTTGCTTCATATCTCCATTAAAAGCAAATCGTGAGATGGCACGTTCTACACTTGGCGATGATTTTATTGAAATATTTGTTGATTGCCCTCTCTCGGAATGTGAAAGGAGAGATCCTAAGAATTTATATAAGAAGGCTAGACTTGGCGAAATCAAAGAATTTACAGGTATATCCGCGCCATATGAAAAACCTGAAAATCCTGAAATTGTTGTAAACACAAAAGAGAAAACAGTAGATCAATGTGTAGATAAAATATTGGACTACTTGAAGTTAGTATCTAAAATAGACTAGTGTATTTATAGTTATTTATTTTAAAATGTCTTGGCTAGGAGGATATAATGAGGCTTGAAACAAAAATACTAGAAACAGATGTGCTAATAGTTGGTGGAGGCACCGCTGGATGTTATGCAGCATTAACCTTAAGTAAGAAGGAAGATATTAATATTGTTGTAGCAGATAAGGCTAATATTAAAAGAAGTGGATGTTTAGCGGCAGGTGTTAATGCAATAAATGCATATATTAATGAGGGATATACTTCAGAAGACTTTGTAGATTATGTTAAAAAAGAAGCAGAAGGAATAGTAAGAGAAGACTTAGTTTATTCTATAGCTAAGAATTTAAATAAGGTTACAAAAAATATGGAGAGTATAGGTCTTACTATTTTAAAGGACTTGGATGGTAAATATGTAGCTCGTGGAAAAAGAAGTATTAAAATTAACGGTGAAAACATAAAACCCCTTCTTGCAAATGAGATTAATTTAAAGACAAATATAAATGTTTTAAACAAGGTAAATATAATTGATTATATTATTAAAGATAACATAGTCATTGGGGCTTATGGTTTTCATATAGAAGAAAATATTTTTTATATAATTTATTCAAAAGCTGTAATTTGCACTACCGGCGGAGCATCTGGTCTTTATAAACCTAATAGTCCTGGCTTTTCTAAACATAAGATGTGGTATTCTCCCTTTAATACTGGAGCAGGATATGCTATGGGTATAAGAGCAGGAGCTGAAATGACTTCTTTTGAAATGAGATTTATTGCTCTAAGATGTAAGGATACCATAGCACCTACAGGCACGGTGGCTCAGGGGATTGGTGCAAAGCAAGTTAATGCGGATGAGAAAGAGTATGTAAAAAGTTATGGCAAACCTTTAACTACAACACGATTGTTTGCAACTGTAGAGGAAAATAGGAAAGGCCTCGGACCTTGTTATTTAAAAACAAAAGGCATTTCGGGTGGAGCACAGCAAGAGCTTTATAAGGCATACCTTAATATGGCTCCTGCTCAGACTTTAAAGTGGATTGAGGATGGAGTTGGCCCTAGCAAGGAGAACCTTGAGATAGAAGGTACAGAGCCTTATATAGTAGGTGGACATGCGGCTAGTGGATATTGGGTAGATGCTAAGCGTGCTACAACAATTTCTGGTTTATATGCAGCTGGAGACGTTGCTGGGGGAAGTCCTAAAAAATATGTTACTGGTTGTTTTGTAGAAGGTGAAATTGCAGCTATTGCTGCAACTGAGTTTATAAAAAACAAGAAAAACAAGCTAATTAATGATAAAGAAATTTCTGCTAAAGTAAAATTATTAGAAACTTTTCTTGAAAAGAATGATAGCTTATTTTCTATAAATGGTATTGAAGAGGCAATGCAAAAAGTAATGGATGAATATGCAGGGGGTATATCTACGAATTATGTTTTTAATTCATCTAGGTTACAAATTGCCAGCAAGAAAATAGAAGAACTTTTAGTTCTTTCAAATAATTTAAATGCTAAAGATATGAGAGAACTATTGCAAATATACGAAGTTATTGATAGGCTATACGTCTGCAAAGTTTTAATAGTTCATCTTCTAGCAAGGAAAGAAACACGCTGGAAATGTTATGGTGAAAATGCAGACTTCAAGGAAAAAGACGAAAACTTGCTTAAGTATGTAAATACTATATATAAGGAAGGCACGGTTAAAGTTGTCTTTAGAAACTTAGTAAAGCGAGATGAAGTTTATGAGCATTAAAATAGATTTACAAAAATGTGTGGGTTGTGGTAAATGTCGTATGATTTGTCCGGGAAATCTTATTTTTAAAAATGGTGAATCGAAAGCTTTTATAAAATACCCCGATGAGTGTTGGGGGTGTACTGCCTGTCTTAAAGAATGTCCAGTCCAGGCTATAAATTATTATCTTGGCGCTGATATTGGTGGCAAAGGAACTTTTTTAAATACTAAAAAAGAAAAAAATCTTCTTCATTGGCACATATATAAGCCAAATAAGGTCGAGATAATTATTACAACAAATGAAACAGAGGCTAATAAATATTAGGGAGGTTAAATTATGGATCATTTAGATGAATTAGAAGCAGAAAGTATTTTCATATTAAGAGAATCTTATAAAAAACTAGGTAAACTTGGAATGTTATGGTCAATTGGTAAGGATTCAACAGTATTATTGTGGTTATCAAAGAAGGCTTTTTTCGGACACTCTCCTTTTCCGTTTATTCATGTAGACACAAAGCATAAAATTCCTGCGATGATTGAATACAGAGATAAAATTGCTAAAGAGTTTAATATCGACCTTATAGTGCATACAAACCAGGAAGCAATCGACGCAGGTATGGGACCAGATAAAGGAAGACTCGTTTGTTGCAAAGCACTAAAAACAGATGGCCTTCAGCAAGTGGTTACAAAATATGAATTTGATGGATTAATTCTTGGAATTAGAAGTGATGAGGAAGGTTCTAGGTCAAAGGAAAGAGTATTTAGTGAAAGAAATAAGGATTCAGAGTGGGATTACACTAATCAAGCGCCAGAACTTTGGGATCAATTTAAAACTGATTTCCCAAAAGGAAATCATATAAGGGTTCATCCAATACTTCATTGGAATGAAATAGATATATGGACTTATATACAGAGAGAAAATATACCACTTATAGATTTATATTTTGCAAAGAACGGAGAGAGATACAGAAGCCTTGGATGTGCTGAGTGTACAGGTAAGATAAAGTCAAATGCAGTGACGATTGATCAAATAATTGAGGAATTAAAACATACTACAACGGGAGAAAGAGCAGGTAGAGCTCAAGATCAAGAAGATTCATATGCTATGCAAAAGCTTCGTAAAGATGGTTACATGTAAGGGAGGGGTTTATTACTAATGGAAAATACAAGAGAACAATTAAGAATAGTTGCAGTAGGACACGTAGATCACGGTAAGTCTACAGTAATTGGAAGGTTATTGTATGATACAAAATCACTACCAGAAGGTGCAATTGAAAAAGTTAAAAGAATTGCTAAAGAAACAGGTAAACCTTTTGAATATGCGTATCTATTAGATGCTTTTGAAGAAGAACAAAAGCAAGGAATTACAATAGATACAACGTCACTTCAATTTCATACAGATAAACGGGATTACGTAATTATAGATGCACCAGGACATATAGAATTTCTTAAAAATATGATTACAGGTGCAGCTAGTGCTGAAGCTGCGCTACTTATAATAGACGCTAAAGAAGGAATACAAGAACAATCTAAAAGACATGGTTATATATTATCACTACTTGGTATAAAGCAGGTGTGTGTTGTAGTTAATAAAATGGATCTTATAGATTACAGCCAGGAAAAATTTAATGTTATAAAAGATGAAATGAATGCTTTTCTAAAAAAATTAAATGTACATCCAATGAGCTACATCCCTATTTCAGCATTTTATGGTGAAAATTTAACTTCAAAATCAGAAAAATTATCTTGGTACAAAGGAGAAACTGTTCTTGAAGCATTAGATTTATTTACGGAGGAAGAAGGATTAGACGCAAAACCACTAAGATTCCCAATTCAAGATGTATATAAATTTGATAATAGGAGAATAATTGCAGGTAGAATAGAAGCAGGTACGCTTAAAGTTGGTGATGAAATTCTTATTTCTCCATCAAACAGGACTACAAAAGTTAAAAGTATAGAAGCCTTTGTAGAAAAAGATAGGGTAAGTACAGTAAGTGCAGGAATGTCAGTGGGAATTACTTTTGAAGATGAGTTTTTCAATAAAAGGGGAGAAATAATTTCACACATTGATAATGCTCCTGTTATTGCTGATCTTTTTACTACTAATATATTTTGGATGGGAAAAAATAGTTTAGTAAAAGGCAGAAAATACAAGATAAAACTTGTAACTCAAGAAGTAGAATGTGAAATTGTAGCTTTTAATAAAGTCATAGATGCAAGTACTATAGGAACTTATGAAAATGCAACTGAAGCAAAAACTAATGATGTAGCTGAAGTTACTATAAGGACAAAGGAAAAAATATGTTTTGATAAATTTGCAGATAACCAAAATACAGGTAGATTTGTAATAGTAGATGGTTATGATGTAAGTGGTGGTGGAATTATTTCAGGGGTGGCAGAGTCTACTAGCATCATAGAAACTACCTTTAGTAAAGATAAAATTAAACTTACTATTAATTGTTTTGATGAATATTATTTTGATATTAAAGCACTAGCAATTAAAAAGGAATTGATAAAGGCTAACCAATATAAAATTGGAGATAATGTACCTTTTCTTGGATCAAGTTATGAATACACAAAAGATTTTGATGTAATAGCATTAAATGCCGATCTTGTTTCTAAAATAAGAAATGGTAAGTTAATAGATGTTATAGCAATAGAAAGTTATTCATATGAATCTATAGTTATTATAAATGAAAAAGGATTTGGTGTTAAACTAACATCACAAAATGATTTATCCTCATACATTAATGAATATAAAAAAGATATGAATGAGAAGTTTGCAAATAAATGGTTAGATTTCACTAAATATAGAACTATAAGATTTAGTGATAGTGTAGATGAAACATTAGAATATTCAATTTAGAGTAAACATGAGATTTAATTGAATAAAAAATCTAAAGAGCCAATCGGGATAAGTAGCAGTCTCCGTGATTGGTTCTTTTCTTATAAAACGTGGTATAGGTGAAATAAAGGAGAGTTATATGAAAAATTCGCAAGCTTTGAAAATGGAAATAGATAAAATCGATGGGAAAAGCTATAGATTGTATAAAAACTTAGAGGGAGAGTATGACTTTGGAAGTTTTGTGCTTTGTATAGATCATGTTCAAGGTGATCCTTTTGCATCTCCATCAAGAATAAGAATAATAGTGGGACAAAACATAGCGAAATTTCCAAAAGTGACTTTCAATAATAAAAATAAAAACATTGCGGTAGCAGATTTTTTAACAAGAAAATTTCATTATAATATAAATAAATATTCGCAGAAGGTTTTTGGGTCTAGGAAGAGTGGATTAATAGCTATAAGCAAATGTCCACAAGAGATATTGGACAGAACTTCAATAATTATAGATGAGGATAAAATAGAAGCTAGATTTTATGTTGGATTTCCAGCAAGAGGGAGAAGTGTACTAGCCAGAGAACTTGAGAAAATTTTATATGATATTATACCAAATATTGTTGAAAAAACTTTAATATATAAAAACATAGATAGTGAAAAATTAACAAGTAGAGTAACCCTTGTAGAGGATCAAGAAGATATAAGAAGGTCACTCAAAAGCCTCGGGCTAATTGCATTTGTAGCTAATGGATCAATATTACCTAGAGAAAGTGGAGTGTCTACAAAAGTACTAAAAGGTGGTATAGCATTTGCATCACCAAAAGACCTAGAAGTAGAATTTAATACAAAGAGTCATGGCAAAATTCGTGGCATGGGAATTAAGGACGGTATAACACTTATAGTAGGTGGAGGATATCATGGTAAATCTACATTATTAAAAGCTTTAGAGCTTGGAGTTTATAATCATATTGAAGGTGATGGTAGGGAATTTGTTATAACAGATGAATCAGCCTTAAAGGTAAGGTCAGAAGACAGCAGATGTATAACTAAAACGAATATATCTCTATTTATTAGTAAACTACCTAACGGTAAAGATACAATAGAATTTTCTACAGAAAACGCAAGTGGAAGTACATCACAAGCGGCGAATATCATAGAGGGAATAGAAAGTGGAGCAAAGGTACTATTAATAGATGAAGATACTTCAGCCACCAATTTTATGATGAGAGATGATTTAATGCAAAAATTAGTTTCCAAGGAAAAGGAACCAATTACTCCATTTATAGAAATAGTGAGCCCTTTACATAAGCAAAATGGTATTTCAACGATAATGGTAGTAGGAAGTTCAGGAGAGTTTTTCGATGTAGCAGACAGCGTAATTCAATTGGACAACTATGAAGCAAAAGATGTTACAAAAGAGGCTAAAAAGTTAAGTCGAGGTAATATAATTCAAAGAATTATTGATAAAGATTTAAAAACGAATATTAGTTTTAATAGAGTAGTCAAAGCTGGAACTATAACGCAAGGAGATAAAGGTATTAAGATGAAAACAATAGGGCTAAGTGTTTTAAGTATAAATCACGATGATATAGATTTAAGGGCTGTGGAACAAATAGTTGACAGTGAGCAAGTAAATGCTATTGGAAGTATTATGAAATATGTGGAAGTAAGTCTTATGAATAAGGGTTTAAATTTTGGTGACATGGTTGATAATATAATTTGCCAAATAGATAGAAATGGGTTAATATCCATGGATAGATTAAAAGGTGGAAGCGGTAGTTTAGCAATGCCTAGAAAGCAAGAAATAATGGCGACCTATAATAGATATAGAAAGCTCAAAATATAAAAAGTTATAACAAAAACGTAAAGTTAAAATAAACCAATTATGTAGAGAGGGGAAAACAAATGTATAGTTTTAAAAATGATTATAGTGAAGGAGCTCATCCAAACATATTGAGAGCTTTAATTGAATCAAATATGGAGCAGGAAGATGGTTATGGAGAAGATAAATATACACTTGGCGCTATTAATTTATTAAAGGAAAAGTTACAATCCAATGATGTTGATATTCATATGTTTTGTGGTGGGACTCAAACAAATCTTACGGCTATTTCTGCATTTTTAAGACCTCATGAAGCTGTTATTGCAGCAAGCACTGGACATGTATTAGTTCATGAAACTGGAGCAATAGAGGCAACTGGTCATAAGGTTATTTCTGTAAAAGTAGATGATGGAAAGCTTAAACCTATTCATATAAAGATGGCTATAGATGAGCATACAGACGAACATATGGTAAAGCCTAAAATGGTTTATATATCAAATCCAACTGAAATAGGGACTATATATAAGAAACAGGAGTTAAAGGATTTATATGATTTCTGCACTAAAAATAATATAATCTTATATGTTGATGGAGCAAGGCTAGGGTCTGCATTATGCTCAAAAGAAAATGACATTAAGATTTCAGATTTGCCAAAGCTTACTGATGCTTTTTATATAGGTGGAACAAAAAATGGAGCATTAATTGGGGAAGCCTTTGTAATTTGTAGTGATTCACTTAAGGTAGATTTTAGATATCACATTAAGCAAAAGGGTGGGTTACTTGCAAAGGGCAGGTTAATTGGTATACAGTTTTTGGAGTTATTTAAAAATGATCTTTATTTTGAGCTAGCCAAACATGCAAATAATATGGCGGATATGTTGAAAAAGGGGATTGGAAAAAGTGGCTATGAATTTCTAATAAGTTCATCTACAAATCAAATATTTCCAATATTGCCTAATAAAACAATTAAAAAACTTGAAGAAAAATATTCGTTTTTTGTATGGCAAAAAATTGATGGGGATAGTTCTGCTATTCGCCTTGTAACCTCATGGGCAACAAAGGAAGATGCGGTTAACGCATTTATTGAAGATTTGATATTAATTTAACATGATATATTCCTATGTATTTTAATTTATGAAAGCAACCTTAGAGGGTTACCATATAGCCCTCTAAGGCTGTTTTTTTATAAATTCAGTAAAATTTTAAGCACATTATTGACGGACTTCTAACATAAACATATAGTAATCTTAATGAAATATTTATGTTTTATTTATATAATATAACAGATAACAATATTATGGAGTCTATAGAGTTTAATTTTTATTAAGTAATATAGGAAAGTAAAGGAGAATTAATTATGATAAATGTAAAAAAAATATTAATTGGTGTGATTTGTGTTGTAGTTTTAGCAGTATCTACATATGAAGGAAAATATTTAATTTCTGTTCAAAAATATAAGCAAATAGTTAAAGGGATTAAAATTGATACAGTTGATTTATCCGAAATTTCTGATGGTAAATATACAGGTTCCTGTGATGCTATAGTTATAGGTGCAAAAGTGGCAGTTACAGTTAAAAATCACAAAATTACTAGTATAGTCCTACTGGAACATAAAACTGAAAGAGGGAAGCCAGCAGAGGTTATTCCAGCTAGGGTAGTAAAGACTCAAAGTTTGCAAGTGGATACAATAACAGGTGCAACCAATAGTAGTAAAGTAATTCTAAAATCTATTGAGAATGCATTGAATTCAGGTAAAATATAAAAATATAAAAAAAGTTATCCCAATTTTTCAATTTAGTGGATGATATTATGAGTTTATTGCAATATCATCCTTATTATATTGCAATTTTGGTAAAAATCATGTATTCTAGTTAATAATGATTAATGAATTAAAATGGACAAAAGGTTATATAGGGGGTAATGAAAGTGAGAAAGTTTAAAAGAGTACTAGTAGCAAATAGAGGTGAAATTGCAATAAGAATTTTTAGAGCTTGTAATGAGCTTGGAATTCGTACGGTTGCAATTTACTCTAATGAGGATAAATATTCTCTGTTCAAAACTAAGGCAGATGAGGCATATCTAATTGGGAAAAATAGAAGTCCTGTTGAGGCATATTTAAACATCGAGGAAATAATAAGTATTGCGCTTAAAAAAGGTGTAGATGCTATTCATCCAGGGTATGGTTTTTTATCAGAAAATCCTGAATTTGCAATAAAATGTGCAAAAGCAGGTATTGAATTTATAGGACCAACGGCGGAAATGATGGATAGTCTTGGAGATAAAATCAAATCTAAGATTGTAGCAAATGCGGTAGGGGTGCCCACTATACCTGGCGATAAAAAAGAAGTTGATACAGTTTATGAGGCAAAGGAACTTGCAGAAAAATGTGGATATCCTGTTATGCTAAAAGCAGTTGCCGGTGGTGGTGGACGAGGCATGAGAATTGTACGCGATGCAAGTGAATTAGAATCTTCTTATATTAGTGCTAAAAGTGAAGCAAAAAAGGCTTTTGGTATAGACCATCTTTATGTAGAAAAATATCTTGAAAAATCTAAACATATAGAAGTACAGGTTCTTGGAGATAAGTTTGGAAATATTGTTCATTTGCATGAGCGTGATTGTTCCATCCAAAGAAGGCATCAAAAGGTTGTAGAATATACTCCTGCATTTTCAATATCACAGGAAAAAAGAGATGAAATTTGTAATGATGCATTAAAAATTGCTAAATCAGTAAATTATAGAAGTGCCGGTACATTGGAGTTCTTAGTAGACACTAAAGGAAATCATTATTTTATAGAAATGAATCCTAGAGTTCAAGTTGAACACACCGTTACAGAAATGGTAACTGGTATTGACATAGTTCAAAGTCAGATACTTATAGCAGAAGATTATGCTTTAAATTCACCTGAAATAGGAATTAAATCTCAAGATGATGTAAAGGTTAATGGATTTTCTATTCAGTGTCGTATAACAACAGAGGATCCTTCTAATAATTTTGCGCCAGACACAGGGAAAATAGAAGAATATAGAACTGGTTCTGGTTTTGGAATAAGACTGGATGGAGGTAATGGATTCGCTGGGGCGATAATTAGTCCTTATTATGATAGTTTACTTGTAAAAAACATATCATGGTCTAGAACTTTTAAAGATGCCATAAAGAAGTCTATAAGAGCTGTAGAGGAAACTAGAATTACAGGAGTAAAGACTAATATAGGTTTTTTAATTAATGTATTGAATCACCCTACTTTCCTTAAGGGCGAATGTAATACAAATTTTATTGAAGAAAATCCTGAACTTATATCTATTACACCTCAGGCAGATGAAGAAAGTAGAGTACTTAAATTTATTGGTGAAAAAATGGTTAATGAAAACAATGGTATTAAAAAACTTTATGATGTACCAGTAGTTCCAAAAATAATAATGCCAAATGAACTTAGTGGAACAAAACAAATATTAGATATTCAGGGAACAGAAGGACTTTTAAAATGGATTAAAGGACAAAACAAATTACTATTAACGGATACAACAATGAGAGATGCTCAACAATCATTAATGGCAACTAGAGTGAGAACAAAGGACATGTTAAAGATAGCAACTGCTACCTCTGTTTATGGAACTGATTTGTTTTCTCTTGAGATGTGGGGAGGAGCTACTTTTGATGTAGCATATAGATATTTGAATGAATCTCCTTGGGAGAGATTAACCCAACTTAGAAAGAAAATTCCTAATGTACTTTTTCAGATGCTTATACGTGGAGCTAATGCAGTAGGTTATAAGAATTATCCTGATAATATAGTTCGTGAATTTATTAAAGAATCAGCGAGTAGTGGTGTTGATGTATTTAGAATATTTGATTCACTAAATTGGCTTAAAGGAATGGAAACTTCAATAGATGAGGTTCTTAAAAGTGATAAGGTTGCAGAAGCTTGTATTTGTTATACAGGCGATATATTAAATGATAAAAAAAATAAATATAATTTGGATTATTATATAAAGCTTGCAAAGGAAATTGAAAAAACAGGAGCTCATATATTAGGTATAAAAGATATGTCAGCACTTCTTAAACCTCATGCTGCATTTAAGCTAATTAATGCCTTAAAGCAAGAGGTAGGAATGCCTATTCATCTTCATACTCATGATACTACAGGAAATGGTGTTGCTACAGTTTTAATGGCGGCTCAAGCAGGTGTTGATATTGTAGATACTGCATTTAACAGTATGTCAGGTCTTACTAGTCAGCCAGCTTTAAACTCAGTTGTTGCAGCACTTAAAAATACTGATAGAGATACTGGAATAGATCTTAAAGGAATTCAGGGGATTTCAGATTATTGGGATGCTGTAAGACCAGTTTATGACCAATTTAAATCAGATTTGAATTCTGGTTCGGCTGAAATCTATAGATATGAAATTCCAGGAGGCCAATACTCTAATCTTAAACCACAGGTAGAGAGTTTTGGTCTTGGACATAAATTTAATGAAATTAAAGAAACGTACAAAGTTGTAAATGATATGGTAGGTGATATTGTAAAGGTAACACCATCTTCTAAGATGGTTGGAGATTTTGCAATATTTATGGTACAAAATGACCTTACACCAGAAAACATATATGAAAAAGCAATTAAAATGTCCTTCCCAGATTCTGTTGTATCATACTTTAAAGGAATGATGGGTCAACCAATGGGAGGATTTCCAGAGAAACTTCAGAAACTAGTTTTAAAAGGTGAAGAGCCAATTACATGTAGACCAGGTGAATTATTGCCAGATGAAGATTTTGATATGGTGGAGAAACACTTAATAGAAAAATTTAATATAACTCCAACTAAAAGAGATATATTAAGTTATTCATTATATCCAGATGTATTTGATAACTATATTAAATATATTCAGGAGTATGGAGATTTAAGCAGAATTGGAAGCGATATTTTCTTCCACGGACTATATGAGGGTGAAACCTGTGAGGCTGAAATCGCAGATGGAAAAACCCATATGATAAAGTTACTTCATATTAGTAAATTAGATTTAGAAGGAAATAAAGTTCTTGTGTTTGAGGTTGATGGAAATAGACGTGAAATAAAAATCAAAGACAAAAACAACAAGGCTGTGCTAAATTACCAAGTGTCACAAATGGCAGATCCTTCAAATCCTTTAGAGGTTGGATCTCCAATACCAGGAACGGTTATATCTATCCTTGTAGCAGAGGGAGATACAGTAACTGAAAATCAACAATTAATGGTAGTTGAGGCTATGAAAATGGAGACTAGAGTAATTGCCTCAGAGGCAGGTGTAGTTGAGTTAATTAATGTTAAAGAAGGACAACAAGTAAAGGCTGGGGAACTTTTAATAAATTTAAAATAAATAGATATGGGGAAAGATAGTAAAACTTTGAAATAAGGTTTTACTATCTTTTTTACAATTCTATGTCTAAGCAAAATGAATGACTAAATAATATGTAATTATACGCTGAGGTATTAAGGATATAATTGTAAAATAAAATAGTATTGTGTAAACGACTAATATATGTTAATATATAAAAAGAAAGAAAAGGTTTTCCTAAATAAAATTATTTGATTTAATATAATTTTTTTAGCTAAATAAGCGTACTTGTAAAAGTACGTATTAAATTTAGAAGTATAGAAAAGGTTTTCCTATTAAAATATGAAAGTGATATTGTGGACATGTTGCTTAAATAATGGTTATTTTAGTAGAGGATATCCCCGATGGACTATTTCTACAAAAGTAAAACAAAATATAAATAAAACAAAGATAGCGTTAACACTATCCAATATATAAGGAGGAAATAAAAATGAAACAAGTGAACCAAATGAAACAAAGATTTGCATTTGCAGCAGGTGCATTCGGCCATGATATTTTTTACCAAGCATTATCAACATATTTTATGATTTTTGTTACAAAAGCTATGTTTGCAGGAGCGCCAAAGGAAACTCAAATGAAAATGATAGGGTTAGTTACCTCATTAGTTGTAGGTATCAGACTAGTTGAAATTATCTTTGATCCAATAATTGGTAGCATTATAGACAACACTAAAACTAAATGGGGTAAATTCCGTCCATGGCTTTGTATTGGTGGAACAATCAGTGCAATTTGTTTAGCAATGTTATTTACTAACTTCTTTGGACTCGCAACAAGTAACCAAACTTTATTTACAATTCTGTTTATTATTGTTTTCATCATATTAGACTGTGCTTTTTCATTTAAAGATATTGCATTTTGGTCAATAATCCCCGCACTTAGTGATGATTCTGCAGAACGTGGAAAATTAGCAACATTCGGACGTTTCGCTTCATCATTAGGGGCAAATGGAACAACACTAGTAGTAATACCTATAGTTTCATTCTTTACCTTAGTAGTTACTGGTCACTCTGGTCAAGGAGCTAGCGGATGGTTCGCTTTTGGTTTAATAGCTGCAATAATCTATGGTGTTACAAGTTGGATTGTAGCTCTTGGCACAAAAGAACAAGAAAGTGTTTTACGTAAGCAACACGGGAAAACTTCACTTAAAGATGTATTTACTGCACTTACTAAAAACGACCAATTAATGTGGTTGGCACTAGCATATCTTTTATTTGCTATTGGGTATGTAGCTACAACAGCCGTATTAATGCTTTACTTCCAATATGTAATTGGGAATATATCAGCTTTTTCAATTGTAGGTATTGTAGCTGCAATTTGTGGGATTATATCTGTTCCACTTTACCCAATTATCACTAAATCTATTTCAAGAAAATATGTTTACATAATTGGTATTTTATCAATGTTAATTGGATATTTGATACTTTCCGTAGTATCAACAAGTTCAATGGCAGTTATTATTATAGGCCTAGTATTCTTCTATTTTCCGTACCAATTAATTTTTCTAGCAGTGCTTATGACAATAAGTGACTCAGTTGAATACGGACAATGGAAAAATGGAGTTCGTAATGAAGCAGTAACTTTATCTCTTCGTCCATTATTAGATAAACTCGCAGGTGCTTTATCTAATGGTATCGTAGGTTTCATATCAGTAACGTGTGGTATGATTGGAGATGCACAAGCAAGTGACATAAGCTCTCAAAGTATTGTAACATTTAAAATGTGGGCTTTCTATTTACCAGCAGCATTAATGATTATCTCCGGTGTTATCTTTTTATTCAAAATTAAATTAACAGAAAAGAGACATGCTGAAATAGTAAAAGAATTAGAAGCATCATTAGCAAAAGTAAACTAATTTAATTCAATAATTAAAGCATTATTAATACTAAAAAGCTGCCTCAAGACAAAATTGAGGTAGCTTTATCTTTACAAAGTTTAATTTAAATAGTAATATTTTCATGTGTGAGTAATAAGTTAATTTAATATAATATGTGTAAATTTTCTTGCTTTATAGGGGGGCAAAAATGAAAGCTAGTATAAGAGATGTCGCAAGGGAAGCTAATGTTTCTATGAGTACTGTATCAAGAGTTATAAATAAAAATTATCCTGTTAAAGAAGAAACTAAAATTAGAGTTGAAAAAGCTGTAGAAAAATTGAATTTCAGTCCTAATATATTGGCAAGATCATTAATTTGTCAAAATACAAAAACAATAGGAATTCTAGTTCCAAGTATAGATAATTTTTTCTTTCCAACTGTAATTAAAGCTATTGAATATGAATTGAAAATAAACGGTTATTCAATTTACCTTTGTGATACAGCTGATAACGCTTCTGAAGAAATAAAATATATAAGATCGCTTATGGGAAGACAAGTAGATGGCATTATAGTAATTGACCCCAAAACAGAAAATATGAAAAGTGGATTTTATGAAATGGTAGGAAAAGATATACCACTTGTATCAATCAATGGATATAATAAGGACATAGATTGTAATTTTGTACTTAATGATGAAGCAAATGGTGCAATGCAAGCAATGGAGTATCTTTTTAAACTTGGACATGAAAATATAATATTTGTACGAGGAAAAGAGAGTTACTCATATGACATAAAAGAAAACGTTTATATTAAATTTATGGAAGAAAATAAATTAACTGTTCAAAAGAAAATTATAGATATTGGTGAAGGCAATAGTTACGATACTGTTGGTGGGACAATGAATATAATGAGAAAAGAACTAGAAAACTTAAAAGCACCTATTGCTGTATTTGCCTGTAATGATCTAATGGCACTCGGAGTTTTAAATGCTTGTAAAAAAATGAATCTCGATGTACCTAAGGAGGTTTCAATAATTGGATTTGATAACATTTATATTTCTAATATAGTTGAACCCAAAATTACAACAGTAGATCAAAATATGTATTTACTTGGGGAAAATGCTGCAAAAATGCTTTTGGACTTAATAGATAATAACAATCAAAAGGTTAGCAGAATTAAACTGAATACAAAACTGATCATTAGAGATAGTTGCAGTAATATTTAGATTTAAATAAAACATCGCCCTTAACAATTTAAAATTGTTAGGGGCAATGTTTTTTGATGAATATTCAATTCAGAGAGTCTTATTATTTGTTTAAAGTTGAACTATTAAGAAATATAGAATAGCTCTATAAAAATAATTGTTATATATGGCTGAAAATGTATATGACAAGATATTACATAGAATAGCAACAAAATTTATGATATATTATATTTAGAAAACGTTTGCAGATTATAAAACTTATTACAAAAGATAAATTACGGGGGGGACGAGATTAATGAAGAAGATTAGTACTAAAATAGTTTTAATTGCTATCTCAATTGTAGTTTCTACAGCACTAATTATTGGTTCATTTGTTGCTTTACAAAATTATAGTACTAATAGCAAAGTGGTTGCGAACTTAGACAAAACTATGCGAGCTGATTTAGATAATCAAATAAAATATCAAATTGAAACAGTCATAACAATGCTTAATTCATTAAATAATAAAGTTGAAAATGGACAAATTACACTAGAAGAAGGTAAGTATGAAGCGAAAACATTAATAAGAGGTCTTAAATACGGACAGGATGGATTTTTTACTGTAGATACTGAAAAAGGCATTAATGTAGTTTCGAATGGCACTTCTGAAGAGGGCAAAAACAGACTCGAGAGTAAGGATTCAAGTGGCAAGTTTTACATAAAAGATATTATAACACAAGGGATGAAAGCAACCGGCGGATATTCAAATTATTCATTTCCTAAGGTTTCACAAACAACTCCATTGCCAAAGAGAGGATATAGTCTTGAATTTAAACCATTTAATTGGATAATAAGTACTGGAGATTATGTGAATGATATTAATACTACCATAACATCAAATAAGAACGAACTTCAATCACAATTCACTAAAAGCATTGCAATACTTATAGGTATTATTCTGATGTTAATAGTAATTTCATCGATTGTTGCATATTATTTCAGCAAAAAGATAACTAAACCTATATTATTAGTAACAGAACTTGTAGATAAAACAGCAAACTTTGATTTAGTTATTGATAATAGGTTTGATGTATTAAATAGTTATACGGATGAAACTGGGAAAATTGGTAGGGCAGTTATTAATTTAAGAGGTGAGCTTAGAAATATTGTTAAACTTATTAAAAGTGATTCTAAGGATGTATTAAATTATGCAAATGGGTTATCTTTATCTACAAAAGAAACCATAAGTTCCATACAAGGGGTTACCCAAACAGTTGAAGAACTAGCAAAAGGTTCTAATTCACAAGCGAAGGATGCACAGGAAAGCGTAGAAAAGTTAAATAACTTATCTAATGAAATTGATACCTCAGTGAGTGGTTCAGTGCATGCAAAAGAATACTCACAGGAAGTTAAAAATGTAAATAAAACAAGTAAAGATACATTTAAGTTATTAAAAATTAAGTTAGATCAAAACAATTTGGCAACAATGGCTGTTTCTAGTAATATTGCAATACTTTCGACGAAATCAGAATCTATTGGTAAAATAGTAAGTGCTATCGAGGTAATTGCAGCCCAAACTAACCTACTTGCATTAAATGCAGCTATTGAAGCTGCTAGAGCGGGGGATGCAGGCAAAGGATTTGCTGTAGTTGCCGATGAGGTTAGAAAGCTTGCAGAGCAAACTGCTGTTTCAACTAAAGAAATAGGGAAAGTTGTTAATGAAATCCAAGATGAAATTGAAAATGCTAGAAATAGTATGCATGTCGGTGAAGATTTAGTTAATGAAGTAGATAATGCTATTTTCGAAACAGATAAGGCCTTTTCTATAATTGAAGAATCAATAGACAAAACATTAATTAAAATTACAAAGCTTACGGAAAATGTATTAAAAATTGCCAGTGATAAGAATGAAATTATACAGTCTATTGAATCTATTTCAGCAGTTTCAGAGCAGTCAGCTGCTGCTACGCAGGAAGTTTCAGCATCAATGGATCTACAATTTGAAAGTATGGAAAATATCTCAACAACAAGTCAGAAATTAAAGAATATTTCAGATAACTTGGAGAAATTGGTAAATAAAATTAAAATCTAAATAGTAAATAGTAAATAGTAAATAGTAAATAATAAGAATCTAAAAGATATACGTTTTATTATATAAAAAGGCATCTACGTAAAAGTAGGTGCCTTTTATAAGCATGTAGTGTATATTATTTTATTATTAATTTCTTATTATATGTTTTTTCAAATGATGAACAACATTGTAGTGCTGCACTTATTTCGAGCATTGGGTCTGCCTTTGCGTCAACAGTTATGGTTACAGTATCTAATCCAATGCTGCAACTAATAAATTGTATATTTCCATTTAAGCAACTATCCAGACTTTCACTAATGCGTAGTAGAATGCTTAACTTATCTATTATATCTAAATCTTGTTTAGTTATTAAATCCTGGTACAATTTTAAGTCAATTTTAAATTCATTTTTTCTATGAAGAGCAGCTATATATGATGCCATTAGTTGCTCTTTATGAGTAAGTCCATTAATTTTAGAGTTTGCAATCATATAGGAAGAATGTTTATGATGATCAAAATAACTTATAAGAATTCCTATATCGTGAAGCATTGCTGCAGTTTTTAAAATTTTATAAGGGTTTATTGGTATGTCGATAATTGTATTAAGCTCATTATATAGGGTTTTAGTTAACATCCATACGTGACTCGGATGTTTAACGTCAATTTTATAATTAAGTAAGTGATTATTAAGAGAAAAATCAAGGACATCATCTAAGGGTATTTTACTATTAAAGATATATTCATATAAAATACCATCTCGAAGACCACTTCCGCTAACGTGGAGTTCTTTTATATCAAGGTATTCAATTAAGGAAACTAAAGATGCAGCAGCGCCAACAAAAATATCGGCTCTTTCTTTTGAAAGTCCTTTAAGTTTTTTTCTTTGATAAGAATCTTTAACTTTAACCTGATCATAGATAGTTATAACTTCATTTGTAGGAATTATATAATTATGAAGATTATCTATAGGATAATTAGTTTTTCTCTTATGTAATTTACCGATATTTCTTATAGTACCACCGATCCCAATTATGGGTATATTTTTAACTTCTTTTAGCCAAGGAATATCTTTATAAAGTGAGGTAAGAAATGCCTTAATTTCAGCTTCGCTTTTATCATTCATGACCTTTTGAAGTGAAAACTTTTCTGTGAGATTTATTGCACCAAAAGGTAAACTTATGGAAGCTTTTAATTTTCTATTTTTAACTAAAATTAATTCTGAACTACTTCCACCAATATCCATTATTAGTGCATCAGAAAAATCCATACTGTTAATAGCCCCAAAATAATCGTAGTAAGCCTCTTCAATGCCAGTTAAAACGCGAATATCAATAGAAAGTTCTGATTTAACACGGTTTAAAAATTCAATTTGATTGGTGGCTTTACGGACAGCTTCTGTAGCAACAGCTAAAATTTCACTTATATCTTGAATAAAACACAACCGTTTAAAGAAAGCTAAAGTAGAAATAGCATTATCAATCCTAGAGGGATTTAATTCTCCTTTCGAAGTCATATCTTTGCCAAGGCGAACACTCCTTTTAATTTCATCTACTATTCTAAAGGAATTATCTTTGTTTATTTGAACAATTACTAAACGTATAGAATTTGATCCTATATCAATGATGGCTAATTTTTTCATTATTATGATTCCCCTTTGAAATTCATTTTTTATACAACTTATGTCTATAATAAATAATAGTTATAATATTTGCAAGTGTTAATAAATATGACCCTTACAAACAAATATTTTTTATGGTTAAAGTTAGGTTAAGTTTCGTTAAATATAATATACATTATTGTATAATAACAGACATTATAGTAGTATCATTGTATATGAATTTTTTTATGCGAAGGAGATTTTTTATGAGTATATCACAGGCATGGAAGATAATTGCGGCTATTGATCTAGGTGCTAACTATCTAAAAATGACAATTGGAGAAATAAATACGCAGGGGGAAATTATAATTTTAGAGGAGGTAGTAAAACCTACAAAAATAGGAAAAGATACATTTTCTAAAGCTAGAATTTCTGTTAAAACAATTCATGAGACTTGTGATGATTTAAATGGGTTTGTTAGGCTTATGAAGGATTATAAAATTAAGTTTTACAAAGCAGTAGCAACTAGTGGTATGAGAGAAGCTGAAAACAAACAATATGTCTTAGAGCAAATACGACTTAGAACAGGGTTAAATGTTGAATCAATAAATATAGCAGAAGAACAATTTTATATGTTAAAAGCGGTTAGAAATCACGTAAACTCAATAGATATTAAAAAATCAGAACAATATCTAATTGTTAATATTACTTCTGGAGCAGTGGAGACATCAATTTATGAAGATGGTAGATTAAAGTTTACAGAGCATGTTAAAATTGGATCTTTAAAAATAAGAGAGGCTTTATCTGATTTAGAAACAAAGACAATTGAATTTTCAGAGACTATGCAGCAGTATATAGAAAGTAAAATATATACACTTAAACCTCAAATCAAAAAGTTTGAAATCAATCATTTTTTAGGACTAGGAGGAGAGTTAAATACAATCTGTGGAATTATAAGAAAAAAGAGTGGAGCTAATAAGAAAGATTATTACATTAAAAAGGAAGCATTATTATCACTTACAAAGGAAATTAGTAACATGGATAATTTCCAAATTAAAAACACCTTTGGACTTTCTAATAAGACAGCAGAACTTTTGCTACCATCGATACTTATTTTCTATTGCTTTCTTAAGATGACTAAAGCCGAGGGAATTCAAATTCCTAAATTATCACTAAGGCAAGGGATTTTATACGATTTATCCGATGAAATACTAAATATTCCACGAAGAGAAGAATTAATACATGATATTATAAGTTCCGTTTGGTATATAGGAGAAAAGTATCAAATTGATAAAGAGCATGCGACTTTTGTTGAAAAATTATCGCTTGACATTTTTGATCACACAAAAAGCTTACATAAGTTAGGAGAACGAGAACGGCTTTATCTTCAGGTTGCAGCAATACTTCATGATGTTGGTGGGTTCATAAGTGCCAATAATCATAATTTTCATTCATATAATATAATAAGAGCCCAGAGTATTATTGGGTTTTCTGATATTGCTATTGAGATTATTGCAAGTGCAGCAAGGTATCACTCAGAGGAAATTCCTATAACATCCCATAATAATTATAGAGCTTTAAGTGATGTTGATAAAATGGTTGTATCCACATTAGCGGCAATATTAAAACTATCGGAAGCTTTAGATATATCACATATGCAAAAAATAAAAAAAATCAAGCTACTAGGAACAAGGGATAATATGTTTTTCAATTTAAAATCTGAAGGAGATATTATTTTAGAGGAATGGAATTTTTCAAAGTATGTAGATTTTTTTGAAGAAGTAATTGGTGTTAAACCAATAATATAAAGAGGGGATAAAAAATGACTGATTATTCACTACCTAAGTATTTTATAAGTCGCGAATTAAGTTGGATTCAGTTTAATGAACGTGTTCTTGAAGAAGCACAGGATACAACAAATCCATTGTTTGAAAGATTAAAGTTTGCATCTATCGTAAGTTCAAATTTAGATGAATTTTTTATGGTTAGGGTTGGATCCTTGTCTGATCAAATTACAGCTGAATTTGATAAAAAAGAACCATCAGGACTTACACCAACAGAGCAAATGGAACAAATAGGGATATTAGTACATAATCTTGTTTCTAGTTTATCGAGTTGCTATAATCGCTCCTTAAAAAAAGGCCTTGAAAAAGAAAAAATAAGATTTCTGAAATTTAATGATTTAAGTAAAGGACAGATTAATTATGTTGAAAACTATTATACAAAAAACATTTTTCCAGTACTAACACCTATGCTAGTTAATCAAAGCAGCCCTTTTCCATTAATATCAAATAAAAGTTTAAATATTGCAATTCTTCTTAAAAATAATAAGGGTGAAAATATTTTTGCAACAATAAAAGCACCTTCTGTTTTTGATAGATTTGTAAAAATTCCAGATGAAGGTGGTTTAGCTTTCATATTTTTAGAAGATATTATTAAAATGAACTTAAAGTCCCTTTTTAATGGACATGAAATTATAGATGCAAGCTGTTATCGTATTACAAGAAATGCAGATATGGCACTAGATGAAGAAGGTGCGGAAGATTTACTTGAAGCAATTGAAGAATCTTTAAAGCAACGAAGATGGGGAAAAGCTGTGCGTCTTGAAATAGAGAAGGGTATGAATAATAAATTACTTGAAATTCTTGAGAGTGAGCTTGAAATTTCAAAAGAGCAGGAGTATATAATAAACGGACAAATAGATTTAACTTTTCTAATGAAAATTGGGAGGATTAAGGGTTATGAGAAACTAGAATATAAACCTATAAAACCGCAGTTATCAAAACAGTTTTTAAAATATAACAACATATTTGAAGCTATAACAGAGAAAGATATTTTATTACATCATCCATATGAATCCTTTGACCCGATTGTTGAGTTAGTAAGGCAAGCAGCCGTTGATTCTGATGTTCTTGCTATAAAACATACATTATATCGTGTAAGTGGTAATTCACCTATTATAGAAGCTTTAGTAAGAGCTGCAGAGGTTGGTAAACAAGTTACAGTACTCGTGGAACTTAAGGCAAGATTTGATGAAAGTAATAACATAGTTTGGGCAAAGCAACTGGAACAATCAGGATGTCATGTAATTTATGGACTTGTGGGACTCAAAACACATTGTAAGATATTGCTAGTAGTAAGGCGTGAAGAGGATGGCATTAAGCGTTATGTTCATATGGGAACGGGAAACTACAACGATGTCACTGCAAAGCTTTATACAGATATTGGTCTGTTTACATCGAACCCTTATTTTGGGGCAGATGCATCTGCTCTATTTAATATGTTATCTGGGAATTCTAGACCAACAGCTTTATATAAATTTAGTCTTGCTCCATTACAGTTAAGAGATAGATTTTTACAAATGATAATTGAGGAAACGGAGAATGCGAAAAAAGGTAAGAAGGCCAGAATTATTATAAAAGTTAACTCATTAGTTGATATTGAGATTATTAAAGCTCTATTTAAGGCATCAACTGCAGGAGTTAAAATAGATTTAATAATACGTGGCATTTGTTGCCTTAAACCTGGGATACCAGGTGTAAGTGAAAATATTACTGTGAGAAGTATTGTTGGTAGATTTTTAGAACATAGTCGCATTTTCTATTTTTATAACGATGGACAGGAAGGAATTTATTTATCAAGTGCAGATTGGATGACTAGAAATTTAGACCGAAGAGTAGAACTTTTATTTCCAATTGAAGATCAACAGGCAAGGAACCGAATAAAAGAAATTTTATATATATCTTTATCAGATACAATAAAGGCTAGAATTTTGAATTTTGATGGAATCTATACGAGAATTGATAGAAGAGGTAAGGAACAAATTAATAGTCAGGAAGAATTTTATAATTTTGTACTAAATAAAGATGATACGATTAAAGAAAAAATGCATAATATGAAGGAGTATTGGAAAGAAAATGGTTTTATACCAAGAGTATCGGATAAAATTGAGTGAATTATAAAATACAAATAGTAATAGCGGATAGATTATTAAATCTATCCGCTATTACTATTTGTCTTGTTTTAATTTTTTAATAAGTTTTTCTACGCTATCAGCAGATATAAACTCACCATGGTTTTTAGCAATTGGGTGTTTATGGCATAGACCACATTTGCTTAAACATTTTTTGTGTTCAAATTCTATATTATTATCTTTCAAGGCTTTACTAAGTTCCTTGTAGCTTTCATTTGATTTACATATTTTAATCATTATATATCACACCCTTATATTTGTTTTTATTATTAACCAAGATAAAATTATTTCATATTAATACATTACCTTGTCTTCGTCATTTGCGCAAGGAATTAGCGTATGTTTATACAAAATACATTTCAATGCTTAATTGAACATTTTTAACGTAAACATAAAAGAACTTAACCTAATATTAACACTATTATGATAATATACTTTATATGGTATATTTTAAGGGGGAATTCTATATGTCAGATGAGCTTCGAGAAATTATTTCTAGTAATAGGTTACGATCCGTTTTTCAGCCAATTATCTCAATGCAAACGGGAGAGGTTATAGGATATGAGGCTCTAACAAGGGGGCCTAAGGATAGTAAGTATATAAATCCTGAAATACTTTTTGAAGCGGCTAAAACACATGATCTTCTCTGGGACTTAGAAATTACATGCAGAAAAAATGCGATAAAGGCATTTAGTAGCCATAATTCTGATAAATTTTTGTTTGTAAATATAGACCCTGCTGTTTTAAAAGATGATCATTTTATTAAGGGTTTTACTAAGGAGCTATTAGCAAAATATAATATTAGCCCAACCTCACTTATATTTGAAATTACTGAAAAAACCTCAATTGATTGTTATGAAAATTTTAGTGAAGTGATAGATTATTATAAGAATCAGGGATATAAGATAGCTATTGATGATGTAGGAACAGGCTATTCTGGACTTACAACTATTGCAAAGACAAGACCAAACTATATTAAAATGGATATGAGTTTAATAACAAATGTAACTAGGGACAATTTTAAAAAAGCAATAATTAAATCCTTTGTTGATTTCGCAAATTCCACCAATACTAAAATTATTGCTGAAGGAATAGAAGATGTGAATGACCTTTATACTCTTATCGAAATAGGTGTACACTATGGTCAAGGATTTTTAATAAATAGACCAGCTGATAATTTAATGGAAACACCTGAGATAATAAAAAAAAGGATTGTTGATAAAAATATCAATATGAAGAAACATAGTTTTAGTCCAAGTTCCAATGTAAAAATAGGAGAAATTGCGAGAGAAGAGAGCCCAGTTTTATCTACAACGACATGTAGCGAAATAGACAAGCTTTTTAAGAGTAACCACAGTATAAGAGGTATTTCAGTAGTTAATAACAACTATTCAATAATTGGAGTAGTAATGAATTCTGATTTTTTTTCAAAGGTTGGAACTCAATATGGATGGTCAATATATATGAAAAGACCTATTCACTTAATTATGGATTCAAACCCACTTATTGTTGATTATGATACTACCTTGGACATAGTATCAAAAATTGTTATATCAAGAGAAGAGGATAAACTATATGATTACATAATTGTTAAAAAAAATGATAAATATTTTGGTGTGGTTCCTGTAATTTCATTACTTGAAAAAACAATGGAGTTTGAATTAAATGTAGCAAAATATTCCAACCCCTTAACGGGATTGCCTGGAAATGTTGTTATCGAAGATTTTATCTCTAAGTTAATTATTGATAAAAAAAAGTTCTCCCTTTTATATTTTGATATAAACGATTTTAAAGCTTTTAATGATAAATATGGGTTTGAGAACGGAGATAGGATTTTATCATTTACATCAAGTGTTATTCAAAAACATACATGTCTCTATAAAGATAGTTTTTTAGGCCATATAGGTGGGGATGATTTTGTTGCAATAATTTTAGGTCATGATGCATACAATCTTTGTGAAGAAATAATAAATGAATTTGATAATAACATAATAAATTTCTACAATGAGTATGATAGAGAAAATAAATACATACAATCTGTTAATAGGAATAATATTAATGAAAATTATCCGTTAATGAGTATATCTATTGCCATTGTAATCAATAAAAATAAATCTTATACAAGTATATTTGAATTGACTGAAGAAGCAGCTAGAATCAAGAAAAAATGCAAATTGAAATCAAAGGAATTAATGAAAAGTTGTTATATAGTATAAGTACTAAATAGGTTAGGGTAATTAAATAAAATCTAAATAATATAAGGAGTTGTATTATGATAATTGATTTTGAAAGCAAAGAGAATATTGAAGAAAAAAATGTTATTAAAGAAATTAATACTTTTAATAAACTTATGATTAATACTTTTAATAAACTTATGATTAATACTATTAAGGCTAAGGAGCGTGAATTTGAATTTAAGGGTCATAACTATATAGTTTGTTCTGATGGCGTTTGTGTACAAACGTTAATAAATGAAAGGGTTTTGTATCGCATTTTTATTGAAGAATATAAAAATAATAATTTTATAAACGATAAGGTAGCAAATTTTATATAAAATTGCGAATAGACATACATAAATAAGCCTTTAGAAAAATATTATTAAAATTAGTTATTAACATAAGCGTTTTTTTTAAATTTATTGAATAATTACTGTGTTTTTGAAAATATGTCTACATTTTTAGTGAAATTTTTGTGGTATAATGTAGACTGTTGAAGAAATAAGGAGGGTTATCAATGGCAATACTTACATCCATTAAAGACGCTTTAAGTGCAAAGCAATATAAAGCTGAGATTGAAAAATTAATCGAGGAAAATAAAAATTTAAAATATATAAAACTAACTCCAACTCAAATGGGAATGAGTCGGATTTTATCTAAAACAAAAGAACTTGAAGCAGAGCTCGAAGAATATGATAAGCTAATTTTAACAAAAACAAAAGCTATAGAGGAACTGAATATAGACTATGGTAATCAAGCTACCTATCAAACAAGAGAATTTGAAGAGAAATCTAATGAATACGATCATAAAATCGAATTAAAAGATAAGGAACTTGAGGATAAATCAATTGAAAATGATAATATAATTGAAAGTAAAAAGAAAGAATATGATGATTTAATTGAACTTAAAGCTAAAGAACTTGAAGATAAGTCAGCAGAATATGATAATTTAATAAACGGTAAGAAGGAAGAGTATGATAATCTAATTGAGTTAAAAGGTAAAGAACTTGAAGATAAATCAACAGAATATGATGAATTTATTGAAAGCAAGACCAAGGAGTATGAAGATACTTTCAAACAAAAGGCTATTGAACTTGAGCAGAAGTCTAGTGAATATGCGGTTTTAATAGAGACTAAGACAAAATCTATTGAGGAACTTAATTTAGAATATAATAATACAAAAACTTCTGTAGAGCATCTAAAGTCTCAAATAATTACTTTAGATGATGATGTATCGATGCAAGGTTTCGGTATTTATAAATCAGAATATAATTTAATGAATTCAGTGAAATGCTCTACTATGCTTACAGAGATAAGGGAAAAGCAAGTGGATATGATTAAATCCAAAGAAGCCATAGAATTTAAGCAATGGATTATTAATGGAAATATAAATGAAGATAATCAGTTAGCAGGAGATATGACTGATGATATGATCAAACTAGTTGTTAGAATTTTTAATGATGAGTGTGATTCTATAATTAATAAGGTGAAATTCAGTAATATTGAAGCAATAGAAAATAGAATAAAAAAATTCTTTGAAGATTTAAATAAACTTGGGAATATAACACAAGTTAAAATATCACCTAAATATTTTAATACTAAACTAGAAGAACTTTACCTTTCTTATGAATATAAATTAAAGGATCAGGAAGAAAAAGAAAGCAAAACTACATAATAATATAATTAGTGAGTTTCAGGCTGTTGATGGAGAAATCAATGGTCTTTTTTTATGAAATAAATTAGGCTATTTTTCCAATTATGTCTATTTAAATGAACTATTCAAGTGATATAATAAGAAAGGGGTGAGGAAATATGTTGAGGAAATATTTAAAGGTGTCTCTTCTTACAATCTTATGTATGGTTTTAGTTGTGACAGGAGTATTTATGTTTACTATTTATACAAAGGTGGATAGTGCAACTAAAACATTTGATACATATAAGACTATGTGGGTAAAGCAGGATTTTAAAACAATGTATAATATGCTTTCAGTTAAAACTAAAGAAACAATAACTGAAAAACAATTTGTAGATAAATATAATGCTATATATAAGGGAATAGCGGCAAAAAATATAGTAATTAAGGTTGAGAATGAAGAGAAAATTAAAGATGGTAATAAAAAAACTATTAAAATACCATTTTCAATAGTTATGAATACCACTGCTGGACAATTAAAAATGCCAGGATACCAGGCAACCATGATAAAAGAGAAAGTTAACAAAAAAAAACAGTGGACAATAGTTTGGGATGAAAAAATGATATTACCTAATATGGGAGTAGGAGATAAGATTAAGGTTATTGCATTGCCAGCAATTCGTGGTGAAATTTATGATAGAAATAAAAAGCCACTTGCAATAAATGCTGCAATAGTTACCATTGGTTTAAGTTTTAATGATTTTGTAAAAGAAAAAGATAACAATATAACACAAATGGCTAAAATTTTAGATATAGAGGCTTCGGCTATAGAAGATAAACTAAAAGCAAATAAAAACCCAGATGAGTTTATACCAATTATTAATATATTAAGCAGCGAAAAAGTAAAAATAGCTGAGGTTATGAAGATTAAGGGGGTAATTCACATGAGCCCTAGAGGTAGAATATATCCAGGAGGAGAAGCATTTGGCTCACTAATTGGATATATTGCTCCAATAACTGGTGAGGAATTAGAAAAGATGGATGGACAGGGGTATAGCTCATCAAGTCTAATAGGTAAGGCAGGCCTTGAACAAGTATATGAAAAAAGACTTACGGGAGAAAGTGGAGCAACAATTTATATATCTAGGCAAAAGGATGGAAAGGAAATTAAAGAAGATATAATTCTTAGTAAAGCATCTAAATCTGGCGAAAATATAACATTGTCAGTAGATTCACAGCTTCAAGCGAATATATATAAAGGAATGAACAAAGAGCCAGGGGCATCTGCCGCAATAAATCCCAAAACCGGAGAGGTTTTGGCTTTAGTAAGTTCTCCATCATATGACTCAAATGCATATACAACTTATAAATCTAATACTCAAATAGCAGCATGGAAAGTAGAAAAAGAACCATTTAAAAATAGATTTAAGGCGGTATATTCGCCAGGATCTACATTTAAACTTATAACTGCTGCGGTTGGTTTAGATAATGCAAAGATAAAACCTGAAGAACTTATAAACATACCAGGATTAAAATGGCAACCTGATAAATCTTGGGGAACTAATATGGTTACTAGGGTTAGTGATAAGATAGAGAGAGTTAATCTACTAGATGCGTTTGTATATTCAGATAATATATACTTTGCACGAGCTGCACTTAAAATAGGTACGGAAGAGTTCATTAAGGGCTCCAATAAATTTGGAATAGGTGAAAAGCTTCCTATAGATTATCCCATAGCAATATCACAAGTAGCTAATGATAACGTCATTAAAAATGATGTAGCATTAGCGGATACTGGTTATGGTCAAGGAGAAGTTCTTATGAGTCCACTCCAGATTGCATTAGCTTATAGTGCGGTTGTTAATGAAGGTAATATTATGTCTCCAACACTTGAAAATTTTAATGCATTGGTAACATCTAAGGTATGGAAGTCTAGTATAATATCTAAAAACAATACAAAAACTCTGAAAGATGATCTTACGCAGGTTATAGAAAATCCGAATGGTACAGGTCATGGTGCGAAAATTAGTGGCGTAAATCTTGCAGGTAAGACTGGAACAGCAGAATTAAAAAAAGACGCTAAGGATATTACGGCAGAAGAGAATGGTTGGTTTATATGTATGAATACAGACAACCCTAAAATAGTAGTATCAATGATTATGGAAAATGTTAAAAACACAGGTGGAAGTCACCATGTGGTGCCCATAGTAAAAGGCGTAATGGAAAATTACTTAAAGACAGCATCAAAATAGCAATAAATCTATTAATACGGTGTATCAATATATAAAAACATCTAATAACTCAATTTTCTGAAAAAGCTATTGACAATTCCTTTTATTATTAATATACTAAATAACAACAACTAAATACAACTTATCCAGAGTGGCAGAGGGACTGGTCCGATGAAGCCCGACAACCAGCATTCTTTATTTGAGTGCAATGGTGTCAATTCCTGCAGATTGTAAAATCTGAAAGATAAGGATGTTAGCAAATTTTATTATGCAATTATATTGTTTATTAAAGTTACCATTGCTGCTTTCCTTATAGGGAAGCAGCTTTTTTTCTTTAAATTAAAGAGTTTTTAATATGTAAATGTAAGCAACAAAAATAATTATTTAAAAGGGGAAATTAATATGAGCGAGAGAAAATTAAGTTTTGAAACATTACAAGTACATGCAGGACAGGTTGCTGATCCTACTACAGGTTCAAGAGCAGTTCCAATTTATCAAACGTCATCCTTCGTTTTTAAAAATGCAGATCATGCAGCAAATTTATTTCAACTAAAAGAACCAGGGAATGTCTATGCCAGAATAATGAACCCAACTACAGATGTTTTTGAAAAGAGAGTAGCTGCACTTGAGGGTGGGGTTGCGGGACTCGCTACAGCATCAGGAATGTCTGCAATATTCTATGCAATAATAAATGTGGCAAGTTGTGGTGATGAAATAGTAGCAGCATGTACACTATATGGTGGTACTTACGAATTATTTAATATTACACTTAGAAAATTAGGAATTAATGTAATATTTGTTGACCCAGATGATCCAGAGAACTTTAGAAAAGCCATAACAAACAAAACAAAAGCACTTTATGGTGAAACAATAGGAAATCCAAAAATAAATGTTTTAGATATAGAAAAAGTAGCAAATATTGCTCATGAAAACAAAATACCACTTATTATTGACAGTACATTTGCAACTCCCTTCTTATGTCGTCCAATTGAGTTTGGGGCTGATGTAGTTATCCACTCTGCAACAAAATTTATTGGTGGACATGGAACAACTATTGGTGGAATTATAGTTGATGGTGGTAAATTCGATTGGGCTGCAAGTGGTAAATTTCCTGATTTTACGACTCCAGATAAAAGTTATAATGGTCTCGTGTATGCAGAACTCGGTGCTCCAGCATTCGCATTAAAAGCTAGGGTTCAGTTACTAAGAAACACAGGTGCTACACTTAGTCCTCAAAGCGCATTTTTATTTCTTCAAGGATTAGAATCATTATCTTTAAGAGTTGAAAGGCATGTAACAAACGCTAGAGCTGTGGTTGAATTTTTGAGTAAACATCCAAAAGTGTCTTGGATAAATTATCCTGAGCTAGAAGGAAGTAAATACAAAGATTTATCTAAAAAATATCTACCAAAGGGAGCTGGATCAATATTCACTTTTGGAATAAAAGGTGGACTTGAGGCAGGAAAGAAATTTATAAATAGTGTAGAGTTATTCTCATTACTTGCCAACGTTGCTGATGCAAAATCACTTGTAATTCATCCATCAAGTACAACTCACGCAGAACTTAATGAAGAAGAACAAAAGGCTGCTGGGGTTAGTACCGATTTAATAAGACTTTCAATTGGTGTTGAAGGTATAGATGACATTATATATGATTTAAAGCAAGCGCTTGATAAGACAATATAATAAAAAGGGGAGTAAAACAATTTGGAAGGACTAGTGTAAGTAACTATTCCTTCTTTTATTTTGACAATTTTTTTAGAAAATCATATAATAATATTATTTTAAAGCATATTATTATGTTCAAAAGTTAAATGTTATGTTACATTAAATATGTTAAAGATTTTTATTATAAATAGTAATAGTTTTTTACGACAAGGAGGACAAATATGGAATTAGAAATGAAGTTTCAAAAACTAAAGGATAGTATTCAAGGATTGGGAAGTGTAGCAATAGCATATTCAGGAGGTGTTGATAGCACATTTCTATTAAAAGTAGCAGCAGATGTTTTAGGTAATAAAGTTATTGCAATTACTGCGAAGTCAACAACATATCCAGAAAGAGAATTTAAGGAAGCTGTTAAATATATTGGGGACATTGGAGCAAAACACATAGTTATAATTTCAGAGGAATTAGAAATTGAAGGGTTTGCTAAAAATCCTATTGATAGATGTTATTTTTGTAAAAAAGAACTTTTTTCAAAAGTTAGAAAAGTTGCTGATGATAATAATATTAACGCAGTTTTGGATGGTTCTAATGCTGATGATGTTTCAGATTATAGACCGGGAATGAAGGCAGCAAACGAATTAAAAGTTATTAGCCCATTAAAGGATGCTGGCCTTACAAAAGATAATATAAGAGAATTATCAAAGAGGCTTGGATTACCAACTTGGAACAAACCAGCTTTTGCATGCTTATCATCAAGATTCCCATATGGTAACGAGATAACAGTTGAGAAATTAAGCATGGTTGAAAGAGCAGAACAATTTTTACTTGATTTAGGATTTAGACAGATAAGAGTAAGACATCATGGAGATATAGCAAGAGTAGAAGTTAATGCCCAGGAAAGAAAGAAATTTTTCAGTACAGAAATTATGGATAAGGTTGCAAATGAATTAAAAAACATTGGTTTTAAATATGTTACACTTGATTTGTTAGGATATAGAACTGGAAGTATGAATGAAGTACTTAGCGACAAAGAAAAGAATTCAGTAAAAGCCCTTGATTAAAATCAAGAGCTTTTTTACTTGTTTTATCTTTTTTGAAAATAATTAATTGCAGCTCCGCAGGAGATGATTAATCAATAGGTAGAAGTTTAGGTAAGGTGTTTGCTCCATGTGGCATTATAAAAGTTTTTAAATTTTTGCCCTTTTCTGTATAGGTTAAAGTTAGCGCCTCATCTATTGTTCGAACTATTTTTATCCCAGTATTTTTAAAAAATTTAGGATCTAAATTTGATACTAGTATAAGATTAAAATTGTGTGCTGTTTCACAAGCAAGGCATCCGACATGTTTTGATATGGTATAACGCTCTCTTAATGATTTCTCTCGATCAAGTAAGCTATCATAGTTAGCGAGTATAGCCCTAACATCATCATCACCACCAAGTCCTTCACTGCACTGCGTTAATGCAATGATAGTCCCTCCAATTTTTGCGGCTTCTCTTGAATTCATGAGAAGTTTTGAAGATTGATAAAAATTAATGTCTTTAGGATAACCACCGGCGGTAGCTATTACTAAATCAGCTTTTTCTTTTATATATGAACAGTCAGACTCGTCAACATATTTTCTTCCTTGTGCATGTGCCTTAATGCAATCACCTGCAACTGCAGCAGAAATATTTCCATGACTGTCTATGATTACATTGAACATAAAACTTGGTTTTACAAAAGCACATGCTTCTTCCATATCTAAATGTACAGGGTTATTTATTATATTTCCACATCTGATTTCGCCTCTAGTTCCTTCTCCTAAACTTTCATTAAGTGAAAGACCGTGATTTGCCATTATTGTTTCATATGATGCAATTCCAGGTAAAATTGATTTTTTTCCACCAGACCATCCTACTAGAAAATGATATACTATTCCCCCAGCAACTATAATATGGTCACATTCCATAGCCTTTTTATTAATGGATACTGGTGTACCAAAGCTAGTTTTACCTAGATAAACTAAATTATCTTTATCTCTACAATCATGATCAATTATATTATATTTACCGTAAAGGGTGTCCCCTAATAATTGTTTGTATTCATTTTCTGTTTGTTTTCTATGGGAACCAGTAGCGCTAATAAATAATATATCCTCATCAACTATGCCCGCTTTCGTAAGTTCAGCCACAATAAATGGAAGGTATAGGGATGATTTTTGCCACGCCCTAGTAATATCTGGTATAACAATACAAATTTTTTCACCTGTATGTACTATTTCACTCAGTTTAGAACTTGATATAGGATTTTGTAAAGCTTCTATTATTACTTCTTCTTCAGTTTTAGAACTTGTTGAAGGGTTATTATCAAGTACTCCAATAACATCTTTTTCGTTAATGGAAAACTTAACAGTGCCTCTTCCTTGCTTTAATTCAAACTCTTTCATGATTAGTTCCTCCCATATTTTCTGTTTCTATACATTAAACATGAAATTTTTAATTATGTCAATGCAGGCGTAAGTCAAATTCTATTTGAGTAAAATCATTGACAATTATTTTTATGAGTAATATACTAAAAACTAATGCCTTTAATTATGTAATTATTCTGATTATTGATATAATTATAGTTGCTTTCCATTTATGAGGATTTTATGGCCTAATGATTGCAAAAAGGACCGTAACTTTCTACTTTTTTTATAAACTAAAACTTGTAAAAAGCAATATCTGAGAAGTATTAAGCAATCCATGGGGAGTAATTAAAAATGAAATGTTATAAAATAGTAAATGTAAACGATAATAATAAAAAACTAGATAAATATATATTATAGAGAAAGGTTGAGATTGTATGGATAAAAAATTAAAAGTTGGAATAATAGGATGTGGTGGCATAGCTAATGGAAAACATATGCCAAGCTTAGCTAAGATATCAGAAATAGAAATGGTAGCATTTTGCGATGTAATAATCGAGAAAGCAAAAATTGCTGCAAAAGAATATGGAAGCGCGGGAGCAAGGGTTTATGTTGATTATAAAGAGCTTCTTAAAGATGATACTATTGATGTTGTTCATGTGTGTACTCCTAATAGATCACATAGCGTTATAACAATCGATGTATTGGAAGCTGGAAAACATGTTATGTGTGAAAAACCAATGGCAAAAACATTTCTTGAAGCAAGAAAAATGGTAGAAGCTGCAAAGAGAACAGGTAAAAAACTTACCATCGGTTATCAAAATAGGTTTAGAGCGGATTCTAAATATCTCAAAACAACTTGTGAAAATGGAGGGCTTGGGGATATCTATTTTGCAAAGGCGCATGCTATTAGAAGAAGAGCGGTTCCAACTTGGGGAGTATTTTTAAATGAATTTGAGCAAGGTGGAGGACCATTAATAGACATTGGAACTCATGCTTTAGATCTAACACTTTGGATGCTTGATAATTATAAGCCTAAGTATGTTGTAGGAAATGTATATCATAAACTTAGTAAAAAAGAAAATGCTGCTAATGCATGGGGACCATGGGAGCCAAGCAAATTTACAGTAGAGGATTCTGCTTTTGGGTTCATTACTATGGATAATGGTGCTACTATAGTTGTTGAATCGAGTTGGGCATTAAATAGCTTAGAAGTTGGAGAAGCTCAAACAAGTCTATGTGGAACTGAGGGCGGTGCTGATATGAAGGATGGTCTAAGAATAAATGGAGAAAATTTAGGTAGATTATATGAAACTAAGGTTGATTTTGGCTCAAATGGAGTTGCATTTAACGAAGGATTTTCTGAAGACCCAGCAGATGCTGAAGCCAGATCATGGATTGATTGTATTTTATATGATAAGGAACCAATAGTAAAACCTGAGCAAGCGTTAGTTGTTACAGAAATATTAGAAGCAATATATGAGTCATCAAAAATAGGGGAGCCAGTTTATTTTAACGACATTTCAGAAGGAAAGTCTCCCACTTCGATAAGTGGGAGCTACATACCCTAACAAATAGAAACCGTCAATGGTAGTATAAACCTCCTTCTGAAGTCGTTAATATTGCAGCTCCGCAGGAGATGATTTAATAAATAATAGTTGAAGAAGGTGTTTAATATGTATATAGGATTATTAACAGGTTGCCTTGGTGGAATTCCACTTAAGGAAAAAGCAAAGTGGGCAAGTGAGCATGGGTTTAAAGCTTTAGAACTTTCTTGTTGGCCAAGGACTAACAGCCGTGATTATTCAGGAAGTGAGATAGATGTAGCTAATTTCACAAAGGCTGAAGCGGAAGAGATAAAGTTATATTTCAAAGAATATGGGCTTACAATATCTTCAATTGCTTATTATGATAATAATTTGGATAGAGATCCGAAAAAAAGAAAATCCATAAACAATCATTTTAAAAAATGTGTTGATGCGGCTGTGCTATTAGGCGCTTCATCTGTTGGAACATTTGTTGGGAAAAACATAGATAAATCGTTAGAGGAAAATTTTGATGAGTTTGAAATGGTATTTAAAGATTTGGTTAAATATGCGGAAGATAAGGGTATAAAAGTAGTAATTGAAAATTGTCAAATGAAGGGATGGCAAGAAAAAGGAGTACCAGGAACTATTTCATTTACACCAGAACTATGGAGAGAAATGTTTAGAAGGGTACCAAATAAGAATTTTGGATTAAATTATGATCCCTCCCATTTACATGCAATGCTGATTGACTATATAACTCCAGTAAAGGAATTTAAGAATCGAATATTCCATGTACATGCAAAAGATACTGAAGTATTTGAAGACAAATTAAAAACTTATGGAGTATTTGATAAACAATTAAATGTTTGTAATGAAGACTTTGGATATTGGAGATACAGAATGCCTGGACTAGGAGACATTAATTGGGAAAAGTTAATTAATGAACTAAAAGAAATTGGATATGACGGCGTAGTAAGTATAGAACATGAGGACCCTCTTTATGAAGGTAGTGACGAAAGGGTTAAAGAAGGACTACAACTGGGAATAGATTATCTTGAAAAATTAATATAGTATTATTTAGGAGATGTTGATATGAAAATATTAAAAGTAGCCATTATTGGATGTGGGAATATATTTCCTATGCATGCTCAATCTATAAAAGAAGTTGAAAATGCAGAAATTGTTGCAGTTTGCGATATTAATGAGGAACGGGCAAAGGAAAAAGCTGATCAATATAATTGTAATTATTATATTGACTATAAGGATATGTTAGCAAAGAAAGATATTGATGTGGTGCATATATGTCTTCCACATTTCCTTCATGCACAGGTGGCAATATATGCTTCTAAACTTGGGAAACATATATTAACTGAAAAACCTATGTCTATAAAACTCTCAGATGCAGAGGCTATGGTTAAAACTGCTAAAGACAATAATATTACACTTGGAGTTATATTTCAAAATAGATATAATCCTGGCTCGAGACTTATAAAAGAGACATTGGAATCAGGAGAACTTGGTGAGATACTAGGAGGAAAACTTGAAGTCACATGGAAACGAACAGATGAATATTATGGTAATAGTGATTGGAAAGGTACATGGGACATGGAAGGTGGTGGAGTCATAATAGATCAAGCTATTCATACCATGGACCTTATGAGATGGTTTGTGGATAGTGACATTGATTATATAGATGCAAATATAAGTAATAGAGCTCATAAAATTATTCAAGTTGAGGATTCTGCAGAAGGGGTTATTAAGTATAAAAACGGAGTAGTAACTGCGTTTCATGCCATTAATTATTATACTTATGATGCTCCTGTAAAAATAGAGTTTCATTGTGAAAAAGGTATGGTTAATATGGTGGGAGATAGAGCTGATATAAAATTTAACGATGGTAGAGAGCTAATTGCAGATAATAACCCGAATGATACTTTTGAATATGGAAATGGAGCAAAGGGATACTGGGGAACAAGTCATACAAAACAAATAAAAAATTATTACGCATCCATTAGTGCTGGGTTACAACCTGATATAACAGGCGATGATGCAATAAAAACTCAAAAAATGATATGTGCAATATATGAATCTGGTAGGCAAAGAGTTAGAATTAGTTGTAATAAATAAATTCTTAAAGCATAGAAAGCTTGGAATATTTAATAAACGTAGGAGAAAATTATGCGGGGTAGTTTTGAAAAGACAGTACTCGAACCGGATTTTCCATTTAGATTATTTTTAAATGATGGCTTTGATAGCACACCTCATCATTGGCATGAAGATATTGAAATTATTTATCTTGTAGAAGGCAGTGTAAAAGTAGGAGTAGGTAATGATTTATATCACCTTAAAAGGAGAGATATTTTAATAATAGGTCCTGGTGAAGTGCATTTCTTTTTAAAAGAAATGCAAACCAGCAATAGGGCAGTAATCCAGTTTAGAATGTCTATTTATGATGCATTTCTTTCTGGATCAAAGGATATTAGAACTATAAGACCAATGTTTACTCATTCTAAATATCTTACTCCCAGTACTGAAGTTCATAACCTCATGGAAAAACAAATTCAGCAACTTATTAATGAAAACACTGCTGCAAAAGAAGGCTATAAGCTTATTATGAAGGCTAGACTTTACGACTTGGCTGGTATATTAATTAGATACATGCCTAAATGTGAGTATTCAGCTGAAGCTGAAAGTCGTCAAATGGAAAAACTTCAGAAGCTGGATAAGGTGTTTCAATATGTAGATAAATACTATCAAACAAATATTAATTTAGAGAAAATTTCAAAGGTTGCTGGATTCAGTCTATATTATTTTACAAGATTTTTCAAGGAAAACACAGGAGTTACATTTGTTGATTATTTAAATAATTTTAGAATAACTAAAGCAGAATGGCATCTTATGGAGGAAAGTGACTCCATTACAGAAGTTGCATATAAGTCAGGTTTCAATAGCATTAAAACTTTTAATCGAGTATTTAAAAACTTAAAAGGTTGCGCTCCAATGCAATATAGGAAAGGTATTAAATCATCAACTGGATCACTGCAATAGTTATTTGCACCTTAAAGTTAATTTATTAGCAATTGGTAATATATATATAAATGCGCCTAAATTTATTGTAAGCATTTATCAAATATGGTAGACTTGATTAAGTTAATATAAATTTGGGGGAGAGTTTACATGTTTTTTGCAGCAGATCAAAGTGTATTAAGTATAATGATAATGATTATAATAGGATATTTTTTAGCATATAAAAAATTAATTGATGAAAAGGCAATTAATTTAATAACTACTATTGTTATAAACATTTCACTACCAATGATGATGATTAATACAATTATGAGTAATTTTACAAAAAAGATGCTTATAGATGACTCAAGAGGTTTAATAGTTCCTTTTCTAACAATAGGTTGTTGTTTTATTATTGCAAAATTGTTTTCAAAAATTGTAAAAATAAAAAATAACAGACGTGGACTATTTGTATCTATGTTCTTTAATTCAAACACTATATTTATGGGTCTTCCAGTCAATTTGGCGTTATTTGGAGAAAAAAGTGTGCCTTATGTGCTACTTTATTATATTGCAAATACCACATTTTTTTGGACTTTAGGTGTATATGAAATAACTAAAGATGGAAATAAGAGAACTTTAAACTTTTTTTCAATGGAAATTATAAAAAAAATATTATCTCCACCTTTAATTGGTTTTATAGTTGGAATACTTCTGGTTTTATTAAATATTAAATTCCCATTATTTATTATGGATACAAGCAAAAGCTTAGGGAGTATTACAACACCATTATCCATGTTTTTTATTGGTGCCTCCATATATTTAGTAGATTTAAAGTCAATAAAATTTACTTTAGATATAGTGTGGGTATTAATCGGCAGATTTGTAATATCTCCAATACTTGTAATCCTAATAGCACCTATATTTCATATACCACATCTTATGGAGTCAGTTTTTGTTATACAGGCGGCTATGCCAGTTATGGCAAATTCAGCTATAATTGCTAAGGCTTATAATTCTGATTATGATTTTGCCTCATTAATGATAGCAATTTCAACGGTAGGTACTCTTATAGTTATACCAATTTTAATGACTTTATTATAGAATATAATTAATTAAATTTATGGAGTTAATTTTGCTTTGAATTCTTCAAGACTAAAGTTTGAATTAACAAAAATTCTACCTAATGAATAAATGTTGTCGTTTTTATCAATTAAGCCAAATTCAGTTGAAAAGGCTAATTTATAACCTGATTGTTTTGCAGCTTTTATAGTGTTAGGTGTGTATCCTCCGTAAGGATATGCTATGTAATCTATTTTCTTATTTAATATTTTTTCTAATTTGATTTTTGAGGTTTTCATAGTATTTACATTATCTACATAAGATATTTGATCTAAGTGTTCATGAGACGATGTATGACTTTCTATTCTTATATTATTTGAATCCATTAATTTTATTTCGGCGGAAGTTAAATAATCTTTTTCATGATCAATAGTATTAGTAATTACAAATATAGTAGCTTTTAGTTTGAATTCTTTTAAAATAGGATATGCATTAGTATAGTTGTCTTTGTAGCCATCATCAAAAGTTATAACTATGGGTTTATTAGGTAAATTTTTACCTGTTTTCATATAGCTATAAAGCTCATCTAATGTTAATGTTGTATAATTATTATCTTTGAGGTATTTCATTTGATTTCTGAATTTTTCTTTAGGAACCCTTAGTATATTTTCTTTTTCATAACTAATAGAATGATACATTAAGATTGGTATTTTTTTATTTTCTAAAGAATCAACAGATTTATGTATAAAAACAGTTTTTACACTAGTTGGTTTAAGTGTTTTTGTTGTATTAATTGTAGTTGTACTATTTTTTTCTTTATGTATAACTAAACCAGAATACTGATAGAGTAGACCTATAGATCCTATTAATATAGCAATTGTAATAATTAAAAGTCTTTTATTTAATCTCATAATACTCTCCATTTTATATTTGTTTTTAATATAAGTATGGTAGAAATAATATAATAATATACGCTTATTTAAAAATAAAAATAAAAAGAAAAACCTAAAAAACTAGGTTTTCCTTTTTATTTATATGACAAGTACAAAATTCATTAGTTATCTTTTAATTATACTCGTGGAATCTAAATAGATATTATCTATAATTTTTTTTAGTGATTTATCATATACTATAATATTTAATCCAGCGTGTTTATCTAGATTTTCAACCCCATTTAAAACTACACTTGGTATCTTTTTATCGACACTTTGGGTGGTATTTTTAAAATAAGTCCCTTTATCTAAAGAAAAATCCTTAGATAGTCTAGCATTACTAAGTGTTTCTGACTGTACTTTGTTATCATTAATAATTGCAAGGTAATTAGAACCAATACTATTTCCCGCAAAAGTTTTTAACCCTAATAATATTAATGAATTTTTTGAAATTTCATTTTTTGAAATGTCCTCATTTGTGCTAGCAACTATAATATAATTTTTATTTTTTATTAATGGAATGTAGTTTTTAATATTTGTTTCATTAGTAATATCTATAGCTTTTTCAGAGCGAGAATAAAGAATATAATCAGAATCCCATTCTTTATAGGTTGCATCATTACGATGATCTGTTAATTTATAATTTGTTTTTAAATATTTACCTAAATTTAATGTAACTTTATTAGAACCAAAAATATTTAAGTGACCAATGTTAACCATATCTGTTTTAAAGTCAAAGTCTAGTTCCTTTATCATTTTGTTATAATTAATAAATGGAATATTATTTGCTTTTGAAATTTCTGCCACCTTATTAAACATCTTTGCAGGCTCAGCCGTCCAAACTTTTGACCCTGATGTTTGACTATAGTCATGTGGGGCATTAGTGAAAATCAATTTGAAATTTTCTTTTTTAGATAAAGTTATCATTTTATTTAAATAGTCTTTTGTTTTAGGTGGAAGATCTACCGTTTCTGTTGTTAAAGAATTTGAAGCATTTTCTTTCCCATACAAATCATGACTAGCATTAAATCCTTTTCTATAATAAGTATCATCCGTATCAAAGTTAAAATCTGTCTCCGTTAGTTCTTTCCAACGATCATGATATTTGAAAATAGGAAAAAGATAGTTGAGCCATTGATTTCGTGGTGTAGTGTTAAGAATGGCTTGTACTTTATTTACAGAAAACTTAACGTTATCTAAAGCAGTTCTTATATAACCCTCATCACCAAATTTATCAGTTGAACCTAAATAATACAAATCTACTACTACAATTGGATTCTTATGTTTTTTCAAAACCTCTTTTAATAAATAGTAGGTTACATCTATTGGTTGACCTCCAGTAGAATAGTCAAAGCTTGTTATTCCAAACTGTTTCCATAATACGTTAGGATTTATTAAAGCATCCATATGGCTTGAACCTAATAATACAACATCAAATGAATCCCCTGTATTAGTATATAAACCTTGTGTAAGTTTAGCTCGATGATTTGTTTTTATAATAAAAATAGAATTAAGGGTTATAATAAAGAGCAATAATATAATTACAAAACTAATTCCTTTTAAAAATGACTTTTTAAGCATTCAAAATCCTCCTAGAATTGTGAATAGATAAACTGCTGCATGCTATATCCAGGCCCATACAACCCAAAGATTAGAATGACTACAGCAGCACCTACATACGTTGCCCATCTAAACATTATGTTTTGTTTTGCTAAACTAGTTCGTAATTTTTTTGTTTTCCCTAATATATCTACTGTTAGAACTAAAATTATACCAACAAGTGCAATAAAAAAATCTTTTGAATCTAATCCAAGTTCAAAAATAGAACCATTAATAAGTACCCAAGGATTAAAATAAAAAATGTTTTGAATTATTGTTATAGCAGTTGATAATGAACTAGCTTTAAAAAATATCCAAGCAAAATTAACAAGCATAAAGGTTATAAATGCTTGAAAAAGCTTGAAACTAAATACTTCTGTTTTAATTTTAAAAGTTTTTACTATCCTTTTTCTGAAGGGTTTAGTAAAATTCTCTACTATTTGATAAAGTCCGTGAAGTCCACCCCAAATAATAAAATTAAAGGTAGCCCCATGCCATAAACCACTTACTAGGAACACAATCATAATATTATAATTAGCCCTTGATTTTCCACGTCTATTTCCGCCTAGTGGAAAATATAAATAGTCTTTAAACCAACTAGTGAGTGATACGTGCCAGCGGCTCCAAAATTCTTTTATTGATCTTGATAAATAGGGCTGGTGAAAATTATTAGTTACATTAAATCCTAAGACCTCCGCAGCTCCTCTTGCTATATCTGAATAAGACATAAAATCACAATAAATTTGAAAACTAAAAAACAATGTAGCTATAAAAGTTGCAAAACCTTTATAGTGATTAGGGTTATTGTATACAGTATTAACAAGTACTGCTAATCTATCTGAGACTACTATTTTTATGAAGACACCCCACAACATTAATAATAAACCGTTTTTAACTCTATCATAATTAAAATTATGCTTCTCATCAAATTGATGTAACATGTTTTTAGATTTCTCAATAGGGCCTGCAACTACTTGAGGGAAGAATGATACAAACAGAGCATATTTTCCTATGTTTTTCTCGGCAGGAACATCTTTTCTATAAACATCTACAGTATAGCTAAGGGCTTGAAGGGTATAGAATGATATCCCCAGTGGCAGTAAATATTCAAAAGATGGTGCATGATTTGAGATGCTAAATACATGTAATAAACGCGATAAACTCTCATTGAAAAAATTATAATATTTGAACAAAAATAAGATACCCAAATTGCTAAAAAAACTTGCGAAAACTAACATTTTTTTCACTTGAATAGATTTTTTTTCATTGCTTATCTTATTTGCTTTTTCAATTAGTAAACCACTTAAATATGTGATGATAGTTGATGTAGCTATTAATATTGCGTATTTAGGATTTAAGACCATATAAAAGAAATAACTACATATTAGCAGCCAAACCCATCGAAGTTTATGCGGAATTACATAATATAAAACAGAAATAATCATAAAAAACATCAAAAATTTTATTGAAGTAAATTGCATCATATACCTTCTTTCTATTGTCAAACGACAATTATAGACATAAATCTACAAATTATATCTAATGAATGTATTATAACAGATTATGTATTCTAACTACAAGTCTATTATAATAACAACTCATAATAAAAAGAAAATAATGATAGTTAATTATAAATAAAAAAAGTGCGGAAATATTCTGCACTTTTTTTATATGAATAATTGTATATCAGACTCAAGAGCATCCTTTAAATAATCTTTAGCTTCAATAACTTCAAGTTCTGGAATAAGTTCTTCTTTTTTCAATCCCATAACTTCCATTGATAGTTTACACCCATAGAACTTAACACCTTTTTTTACGGCACCTTCTAAAAAATTTGAAAGAGTTGGTGTGCCATCTTCTTTCATCATAGCCTCAAGCATTTTTTTTCCGAAACCACTGAAGTTCATGTTAGATAGTGGTAATTCTTCTGGGCCTTTTGGAGTCATTGCACCCATAAGTTTCTCTAATGAAGACTTACCATCGTTTATAATTTTATCAGGGTCCCTTAACAAAAGTAGACCCCAGAAAGCAAAAAACATAGATACTTCCATTCCTAATTCCTTAGCTGAATTTGCCAATATTAATCCAGCTAAAGCTTTGTCATATTCTCCACTAAACATTATAAGACTTAGCTTTTTATCCATTATATCACCTCATTTTTATGTAGCTTATGTATATGTCACCTTATTTATTCAGATTAAGTTAAATAAAGACATTTAGTTTGAAAAGGATTTTTTTTTAATATTGGGAAACAATATAATAAATGTTGAAAAAATATTAATTATACAAGGAGGCTTATTATGAATTATTTAAGCAAATTATCAAAAAATATTAAATATAAACAAAAAAAGCAAAAGGTGAATTTAGTAAAAGGATTTGCAGTATTCTCAATTATAGGTATTACACTAGGCGGGGTCGCTAAAAAATTATTAGATCGAGGTCATTTAGATGAGAAAAAGAATATTCCTACGCCTAATAATGGTGATGAAGATGTAAATATTAAGAGAGAGGAGATTAAACATACATTGGAAGAATTTGGTGAAGAAGTTGTAGGAGATGTAGGGGTTGCAATGGAGAAAGCACTTGATGGCTTAGAATATAAGAAAGATAATGAGATTAAAAAGTAGTATATTAAATCATCTCCTTGGTGACTGCAACAGCGACCAAGGAGATGATTTTAATTGTAACCTGTTTAGTGATGGTTACTTCTATAATATGAAGGGCACTGACCTATGATTTTTTTAAATTGTTTTGAAAAAACAAATTGATCGGAGTATCCTACAGAAGTAGCTACTTCAGCTATGGATAAATCATGGTTTGTTAAAAAGTGACATGCGTTTTCCATTCGTGTTTTTATAATGTATTCAATAGGTGTTTGTCCCAAAGCGTTTTTAAAAATAGTACATAAATATTTGCGACTTATACCAATGTAGTCAGCCAAACTGTTCACACTAATATTACCATAAAAATTCACTTCAATGTAATCTACGGCACTTATTACATATCGTTCGATGTTTGGCTCATAAAGGCTAATTGTATTTGATTTTGGGGCTATTTCAATTAATTTAGAAAGAAACAAATATAAATAAGACAATCTAGATAAGTCAGTTTCTAAAGACAATTTAGTGAAGCTGGCCATTTTTTGTATCGCATCTTTAAAAAAATTGTCAGTATCATAATGAAATATTGGATTATCATAGCTAAGACCTGCACTATGTATGATTTTTGGTGCTTTTACACCGTTAAAACCAACCCAAAGATAATGCCAAGGATCATCTATATCTGCTTCATAATAGGCAATATGATCTGGACAAATAACAAATGCATCTCCAGCTTCTAAAGCATATAGCTTTTTACCACATCTAAAAGTACCTTTTCCACTAAGTATAAAGTGTATAATAAAATGATTTCTAGCTACAGGTCCAAAAAAATATCCACTGGAACATACTTCTTCTCCACAATCATAAAAGTTTAAATCAGTATTAGTAAAATTATCACTTTCAACACACCATACTTCCATTGCATCACATCCTTTTAGTTTACCTGTGGACATTATAACATATTTTGAAGACATGTAATCATTTACTTGGAAATGTTTAGAGTTCATAATAAAGATAGAATCAACAGAAAGACACACAGTTAATCGTTATATTTTCAGTGTTTAACAAGTTTAATAATAATAAACTATTTTTATTAAACTTAAAAAACAAGTATGGTTAATTATGCTCAAAATACCATTTATAGGAGCGGAAAGTTAAAATATACAGAATTTACTTTAGCTGAATTTTTAAAGAGATTATAACAGTAATCTTTTTATAAATGAAACCTTTTGGTTTCAATATATATAATTTGAGGGGGATAAATAAATGAAAAAAAGTTTACACAAGATTATCGCAGTTGCACTTACTTCTATGGTTATGATGTCCACTTTAGCGGGCTGTGGTAGCTCTAAGACTACAAGTGATACAAGTGGTAAACCTGTAACTCTTACTTATGCGATTTGGGATAAAAACCAACAACCGGGTATGCAAGCTATTGCAGATTCTTTTCACAAGTTAAATCCGAATATAACAGTAAAAGTGGAAGTTACACCTTGGGATAATTATTGGACAAAGATGGATGCAGGAGCTACGAGTGGAACACTTCCAGATGTATTCTGGATGCATTCAAATAATTTCACAAAGTACGCTAATGGTGGTGTATTGATGGATTTAACCGACACTATAAAAAACAGTAAAGATGTGAAAATGAGTAATTTCCCTAAGGATCTTGTAAGTTTATATACATTAAAAGACAAAGTTTATGCTATGCCTAAAGATTACGATACAATAGCATTATGGTACAACAAGACTATGTTTGATAAAAAAGGGATTGCTTATCCAGATGGAACTTGGGATTGGAATAAGTATTTAGAAGTTGCAAAAAAATTAACTGATTCTTCAAAAGGAGTATTCGGTTGTGTTGCTCCTTCAGATGATCAACAAGGTTATTATAATTATGTTTATCAAAATAAAGGATATATACTTTCACCTGACAAGAAAAAATCAGGTTTCAGTTTAGCAGCAACAAAAGAAGCTATTCAGTGGGATGTTGATCTAAGCCAAAAATATAAGGTTTCTCCAACGCAACAACAATTCGCAGATACTAGCTTTGCGACATATTTTGAATCAGGAAAAGCTGCAATGGGCCTATTTGGATCATGGATGGTAAGTGAATTTAAGGCAAATGATTATGTGTTAAAAAATTGTAATGTAGCTGTTATTCCTCAGGGAAAGACAAAGGCAACCATAATTAATGGTTTAGCAGATGTTGTTTCAGCAAAAACTAAACATCCAGCAGAAGCTTTGAAATTCGAAGATTTCTTAGGTACAAAAGCAGCTAATATTCTTCAATCTGAAAAAGGTGCTGCAATTCCAGCATATACAGGAACTGCACAACCATTTATAGACAATACTAAACAATTTAACTTAAAAGTATATGCAGAAATGTTAAACTATGCTGTTTTATTTCCAAACTCAGCAACGAAAGCAAAATGGTATGAAATTCAAAATAACACAATGACAAAGGTATATACGGGTCAACTTACAGTAGATCAAGGCTGTAGTATAATTGATAAACAAATGAATGCTCTTTTAGCTACTGAAAAGTAATTAATTGATGACAGTTAGTGATTATAGTTAACTGTCATCATAATTAACTAAATTTAATTATGATTTTATAAAAGGAGGGAGAATTTTGAAAGAAATGATTAAACAAAAGAACACATCGAAACGTTTAGATAAAAAGGTAAAAATTAGTAAGAAAGATTTACATGATTATTATTGGGCTTATCTTATGATAGCACCTACAATAATAGGACTTATTATATTAAATATATGGCCGTTAATTCAAACTATTTATTTGAGTTTTAATAAAACCAGTGATTTTGGTCTTAATCAATGGATCGGGTTAGATAATTATAAACAGATGTTTTCAGATCCTGCTGTATGGCAAGCAACTTTGAATACACTAAAATATACTGTAATTTCAGTTCCTATCGGCGTTATTCTTTCTTTAGGTATTGCAGTACTACTTAATTCTAAGATAAAGGGTAAAACTATATATCGTACAATCTATTTTCTACCTATGGTCTCAGCACCGGCGGCTATAGCAATGGTTTGGAGATGGCTTTATAGTTCGGATTTTGGTTTGTTTAACTACTTGCTTTCTTTAGTGGGTATACACGGACCCAATTGGCTTACAAATCCAAAACTTGCGCTTTTATCTATAATAGTAGTAGGAATATGGAGTTATCTAGGTTATAATATGATTATTTTACTTGCAGGGTTGCAGGAAATACCAAAAAGTTTTTATGAAGCAGCTAAAATTGATGGAGCAGGTCCTATTAGACAGTTTTTCGCTATTACATTTCCATTAATATCACCAACGATGTTTTTTGTTGTCATTACTTCTATGATAACCGGATTACAAGTATTTGATTTAATATTTATGATGATTAGTAAATCAAATGCAGTTATGGAGTCTACTCAATCTTTAGTGTACTTATTCTATAATTATTCATTCGTAATGAATGACAAAGGTTATGGTTCAACTATAGTAGTACTGTTATTAGCAATAATTTTAGTGATAACTGCAGTTCAACTTAATTTACAGAAAAAATGGGTTCATTATGAATAACTTCAAGGGGAGGTATAACTTATGAAAGGAAAATTAAAATCAAGCAATTTAATTGTTCACATAATTCTTATAATAGGTGCGATTGCAATGCTAATTCCATTTATATGGATGATACTAACTTCGTTAAAAACACTTACAGAGTCAACATCATTACCAGTTACTATTATGCCTAAAAGCTTTAAATGGGGAAATTACGTTGACGTATGGAATCAATTGCCATTTGCGAAATTTTACATAAATACAATGCTAATGATATTTTTTAGAGTTATAGGTTCAGTTTTCTTTAGTGCCATGGCAGCCTATGCTTTAGCTAGAATTGAATTTCCAGGAAAAAATTTTTTCTTTATGTTAATACTTATTCAAATGATGATACCAGGACAAATATTTATTATCCCACAGTATGCTATAATTTCAAAACTTGGATTATTAAATACTGTTACAGCTCTAATAATACCCGGGATTATAAGCGCTTTTGGTACTTTTCTACTTAGACAATTTTTTATTGGAATACCAAAGGAACTAGAAGAAGCAGCAATATTAGATGGATGTAACAGATGGCAAGTATTTTGGAAAGTTATGTTGCCTTTAACTAGATCAGGTCTAGTAGCACTTGGAATATTCACTTCAGTATTTGCTTACAAAGATTTGATGTGGCCTTTAATAGTAAATATGTCATTAGATAAGATGCCGCTCGCGGCTGGAATGGCATCATTACAAGGGCAATATTCAACAAATTTTCCTCAACTTATGGCAGGATCAATGATAGCTATATGGCCAATGCTTATAATATTTATTATATTTCAGAAGCAATTTATTGAAGGTGTTGCAAGTACAGGTTCAAAGAGTTAGTGATAAAATAAATTTTTATATTATAACCACTAGGGGGAAGACAAAATGCCAATTTCTTATTTTGAAGAAAATAAAATTTTTCATCTTAAAGCAAAAGACACAAGTTATATAATTCAAATAGTTGAATCAAAATATTTACAACATATTTATTGGGGTAAAAAAATAAGGAATTTTAAATTAGATTATTTGAAACCTTTTAAAGGTGATCAGCTAAATGGATTTATGTTTGCAAAGGATAACATAAAGGGGTTTTCTTTAGATGTTTTGCCTCAAGAGTATCCATCATTTGGGAATACAGATTTGCGTTCACCGGCATATCAAATACAATTTGAAGATGGATCTACGATTTCAGATTTACAATATTTAAATCATGAGATTTTTTCAGGAAAGAAAAAGTTAAAAGGATTGCCTAACACATATGTAGAAAAGAATGAAGAAGCGCAGACTTTAGAAATAACTTTAAAAGATGAATTAAGTGGCTTATTAGTAGTACTAAGCTATACAGTCTATAAGGACTATGACGTGATTACAAGATCTTCTAAGATAATCAATTCAAGTTCCAAAGATTTAAAGGTGTTAAGGGCATTAAGTGCTAGTGTGGATTTTAGTGATGATAATTTTGATTTACTACAATTATCAGGTGCTTGGTCAAGAGAAAGAAGCATTATTAAAAGATCTTTAGTTAGTGGGAATCAATCTATTGAAAGTAGAAGGGGTGCAAGTAGTCCACAACAAAATCCATTTATAGCTTTAATGAGAAAAGATGCAGATGAGGATAAGGGAGAAGTTTACGGAATTAATTTGGTGTATAGTGGTAATTTTTTAGCTAATGTAGAGGTATGTCAATATGGAACCGCTAGAGTCCAAATTGGAATTAATCCATTTGATTTTAGTTGGCTTTTAAAACCAGGTGAAGATTTTCAAACACCTGAAGTGGTTATGGTATATTCAGATAGTGGGCTCGGAAAGATGTCACAAACTTTTCACAATTTATATAGAAAACGTCTTTGCAGGGGAAATTATAGAGATAAAGAAAGACCAATTCTTATAAATAATTGGGAAGCAACTTATTTTGATTTTACTGAAGAGAGTATAAAGAATATTGCAAGAGAGGCTAAAAAACTTGGAATAGAGTTATTTGTTTTAGATGATGGTTGGTTTGGAAATAGGAATGATGATACTACTTCCCTTGGTGATTGGTATGTAAATAAAAAAAAGCTACCCAATGGACTCAAAAAGCTTTCAAAGGATATAAATGAAATTGGTCTTAAGTTTGGATTATGGTTTGAACCAGAAATGGTTTCAGAGAATAGCAATCTATATAGAGCACATCCAGATTGGTGTATACATGTTAAAGGAAGAGAAAGATCACTTGGAAGAAATCAATTAGTTTTAGATTTTTCTAGAACAGAAGTATGTGATGCTATAATTGAAATGTTATCAGAAAATCTTTCAACCTATAGTATTTCATATGTGAAATGGGATATGAATAGATTTATGTCAGAAGTTGGATCGGCTACATTAGATGCTAATAGACAAAGAGAAACTGCACACAGATATATGCTAGGACTTTATAGAGTAATGGAAGAATTAACAACGAAATTTCCAGAGGTTCTATTTGAAAGCTGTGCTAGTGGTGGTGGTAGATTTGACCCAGGAATGCTTTATTATATGCCTCAAACTTGGACAAGCGATGATACTGATGCAATAGAACGATTAAAAATTCAATATGGCACTAGTTTGGTTTATCCAAGTATAACTATGGGAGCCCATGTATCAGCTGTTCCTAATCATCAAGTACATAGGATTACACCTCTAGAAACAAGAGGTAACGTTGCAATGGGTGGAAATTTTGGATATGAATTAGATATTATTAAGATGACCGATGAAGAAAAACAAACTGTGAAAAAACAAATTAGTGATTATAAAGAAATTAGACATATAGTTCAATTTGGAGATTTTTACAGATTAATAAGTCCTTTTGAAAATAATGACGCTGCTTGGATGTTTATTTCAGAAAATAAGGAAGATGTGGTTGTAAGTTATTTTAAAAAATTAGCAGAATGTAATATAAAGTTGAAAGTTTTAAAGTTTAAAGGGTTAGATCCAGAAATGAATTACAGAGTAATTGGTACAGATGAAATATATGGTGGAGATGAGCTAATGTATGCTGGTATGGTTGTACCAGAACTTAAGGGTGATTTCACAAGCTATGTTTGGAGATTAAAAAAAACATTATAATGTAATATTATAATGTTTACATATAAAAATCAGCAGTCTAATTTAATGAAGTTGCTGATTTTTATATACTGTATTATATATTTTTCCCCTTTTCTTTAAGAAATTTTATCAAACTTTCTTTATTTGTATTAATAATAAGTTCTTCAGGCATATGTATCTCTGCAAGTATTTTTTCTACAGTACTAAAATTTGCAATAGAAAAACAGAAATGAGCATCACTGTTTACAATAATCCTTACTCCAAATTCTTTGCAGAGTTTTGCTATTTTAGTGCAATTTTTGTCACTGCCGGGTCTTGAACTTACAAATGAACTATTATTTAATTCTATTAGTATATTTTTTTCTTTTGCTTTTTTTATTATTTCTTCCTCATGTATAGGGAATTTAGGATTCCCTATATGTCCTAAAATATTAACATATGGATTATCCATAGCCTTTAAAATAGTAGATGTATTTAAATCCGAACTTTTTCCTCCTTCCATTAAAGGTTCATGCATGCTTACTATCATTATGTCAAGACCCTTTTGAATTTCTAATGGAATATCAAGATTACCTTCATAATCAATTATATTAGCTTCACATCCGTAAAGCATTTTAACACCAAATAATTCTCTTGGAAGTACTTTAAAATTTCCAAAATACCAAAGATCAGGCGCACCTGGCATATTAGGACCATGATCTGTAGTTCCTAATATTTTAAGACCTATTTCACTAGCATATTTTGCATTTTCCATTAGAGTACTATATGCATGACCACTAACTACAGTATGGGTATGTAAATCAGCTATAAATTTCATAAAATATCTCCTCTCATTTGTTTTTTTGTATATCTTTAATTGTATACCAAAATCGAGACTTATGGTTAAAACAATATTATTTTTATGAATTTATTTAAAGAAAAACTTATTATTAATTGAAGGGGGCAAAAATTGATAAATTTTTATGACACTTTTGAGTTTGAAAACAAAAATATTGATATCTTCACGATAGGGGAATTACTTGTGGATATGATATCTAGTGATTATAGTGAAGATTTTCAGTGTAGTAGTTATGTTAAATATTTTGGGGGTTCTCCTGCAAATATTGCCATGAATATAAAAAGGTTAGGAGCGAATTCTACTATAGCTGCTTCAATAGGAAAAGATGGATTAGGAGATTTTTTAAAGCAACACCTAGAGGGAAATTGTATAGATACCAGTTACATTAGTAGAGTTAATTTTTCTACTAGTATGGTACTTATTACCAAGAGCAAAACAACACCTATACCTATATTTTATAGAGGTGCAGATTATAATTTAGAATATACTCCTGAAATTGAAGTTGCAGTAAAAAATTCTAAAATCATACATTTTTCTTGTTGGCCAATTTCTCAAAAAACTTCAAGAAATACTATTGAAAAGGTAATTATAGAAGCAAGGAAAAATGGAGTGATCATAGGATTTGATCCTAATTATCATGAAATGATATGGGAAAAAGAACATGATGGAATAGAATACATAAAACAGTTAATCAGCAAGGTTGACATAATAAAGCCTTCAGAGGACGATGCTAATAGAATTTTTGGTGAGGATACTCCTCAAAATCAAATTGATAAATTTATAAAATTAGGTGCAAAGTTAGTAATAATGACTCTAGGAAGCAAAGGTGCTATAGTTTCTAATGGAGCTTGCAAAATTAATTTTGATTCTTTAGCCTCAAAGGTAATTGATACCACAGGTGCTGGGGATGCTTTCTGGTCAGGGTTTTATACTGCATTAATTAAAGGATATCCAATAAAAGTGGCTTTGGAGCTTGGGTTTGCAGTAAGTGCTTATAAACTTAAGTATGTAGGTGCGGTAGTAAATCTCCCATCTATTGAAGAAATAAAGAATATTTATAACATATAGGAGCGATTTATAATATGACAGTGAAAAATCAAGTACAACTCATCACTTATCCAGATTCTCTTGGAGGGGATTTGAAAACCCTTAATAATGTACTTCTAAAATATTTTTCCGATATATTTAAAGGCGGAATTCATATTTTACCTCCATTTCCTTCTTCTGGTGATAGAGGATTTGCCCCTTTAACTTATTTAGAAATCGAATCAACATTTGGTTCTTGGGAAGATATTAGAAACATTGGTGAAAATTTTGATATTCTTCTAGATCTGATGGTAAATCATATTTCTAAGCAATCTACATATTTTCAAGATTTTTTAAAAAATGGATATAAATCAGAGTATGCTGATCTTTTTATTACATTGGATAAGGTTTGGAATGATGGTAATCCTGTTAAAAAAGATGTTTCAAAGATGTTCCTTCGTAGAAAGGAGCCTTTTTCTAGCTTTACAATTGAAAAAACAGGTAGAATTGAAAAAGTATGGACAACTTTTGGTAAAGAGAATCCATCTGAGCAAATCGATATTGATATTAATTCAGAAAAAACCCGAAAACTCTTAACAGACTTCCTTGTAAACTTCAGTAAGCAAAATGTAAAGATAGTTCGACTGGATGCCGTTGGATATATAATTAAAAAACTAGGTACAAGTTGTTTTTTTGTAGAGCCTGAAATATATAAATTTATAGATTGGATAACCGAGTTGGCAAATTCCTTGGGAATTGAATTACTTCCAGAAGTCCATGCACAATATAAAACACAGTTTAAATTAGCGGAGCATGGCAATTGGATATACGATTTTATATTGCCCTATATGATTCTTGATACTCTAATAAATAAGTCAAGCGTTAGTCTGTGCAAATATCTTGAGGTTCGTCCTCATAAACAATTTACTATGCTAGACTGTCACGATGGCATTCCTGTTAAGCCGGATCTAGATGGTCTTGTAACAACTGATGATGCAAAGAAACTTACAGATATCTGTGTTGAAAGAGGTTCTAACCTCAGCTTAATTTATTCTTCTGAGCATAAAGATAAAGACGGTTTTGATGTTCACCAAATAAGATGTTCTTATTATTCAGTTCTTAATTGTGATGACGATGCATACTTAGCTGCAAGAGCCATTCAATTTTTTGCTCCGGGAATCCCACAAGTTTATTATGTAGGACTACTCGCTGGTGAAAATGATAATGAAAATGTAGCAGCTACAGGTGAAGGGCGTGAAATCAACCGACATAATTTTAGCACTACGGAGATTGATGAGGCACTGCAAAAAAAAGTCGTACAAAGATTGCTACAACTTATCCGATTTAGAAATGAATATCCAGCTTTTAACGGTAAATTCAAGGTTTTATCTTCCACTGAACATAAAATTAATCTTTCGTGGCAAAAGGACGATAAAATTTGTACATTGAATATAGATTTGAAAAACAATAATTCAGTTATTGAATATATAGACGAATTAAGCAATTTAATATTATATAAAATTTAGTAACAAATAATAATAAAGAACTAGTGTCAGCTTTTTAATACTGACACTAGTTCTTTATTAAATACTGATGTTTTGTTTAGATTACTCTGAAATTACCACCATAAACATTGAAACTCACTACAAATACAATAAATAATATTATAATATATATCACTTCAAATAGATTCCCAGCATCAGAACCTGTGGTGATATGTGGTGGCAATTTTAATTTAAATCTTCCTATTTTTTCTAGTATATAAACAAATTTATTGTGAATTCCTATTTTTTTTAATAATTCAGCAATAAACCGTGGTGTTGACAGTATTGGTACGCCTTCTTTTGTAAATATATCAGCCCAATAGATATGGCTTATATACCCAACAAAAAAACAGCCTGTTAAATACTCGTATCCTAATTTATTAAACACATATGATGCTGAAATAGTAAAAACAATAACCCCCTCTATTGAGTGCAAAAATGTTCTGTGAGGGAATATTGCGATACATATTAATAAGATACAAATAAGATAAATAGAACTATCGTTCAAATTAGTGACATTGTAAAGCGCTAATATAAGACTCGAACCGATATATGTTAAGAACATGGTTGTTCTTTTGAAATTATTTGATCCCTTACTTATTATATTTGATAATTTCTTATAAACGAAACCAATTACAGGGATATTTTTGTAAATTCGCTCATTAGTAATACCTATAAGTAAAAAAATAAAAGACATAAAATATGTACATATTTTTGCATATTCACCTATAAATTTTATTCTTGATAACTGCGCTATAATAGTTTTGGAATTCCATATGATTAGTGCACATAGCCCAACACCCAAAAGCAATCTTAATAATAACTTTAACAACTTTTCTATGTCGTGGGTTACTTTATTACTTGTACCTGTAAGTGGGTTCATATGGTTTATCTTACTGTTTTGACTATCAGCATCTACAAGCAATCCTGAAAGACATGCAGTGCCAAGACCTATAAGGCTTATTCCCATTGGAACATGAATATATCTATTATTGAATATTGCCATTGAATTAATTATGGGTACTGTAGCTACTATTGCGTATGATAACATTGCTATCTTTTGATGTGACCGCCCATTCATCTTATGTACTCCTTACTCGCTTAGATGTCATTATAATATAGTTTATTTTAAAAAAATTTGTTTTAATACGTAATTACATATTATTTTTTAAATATTTAATTATGTAACTTAATGTATGAAAATCACAATTTAAATCATCACTAACAAGATTTAATCCTTTAATCAAAGTTTCTTCATCAAAGTTTTCTAGTAATATCATTATATTTATTATATTAATATCACCATTTTTTGTATCAAGGACTCTTGCAGCTTTTACATATTTGTTTTTCATTACTTTTAAAATTGCGAAACGAAGATCATCACTAATTTCTAATTCTGGTATTTCATCAAAAATTCTTATTTCCGGATTTTTAAGGCTTAGATTTTTAGCTTTATGAACATCGGTTAACAAAAATATAGTGTTTTTAAATTCCGCATCTTTAAAATCTGCTCCATCTAAATTTGTAGAATCAAATAAAGTATTTTCAAATACAGTATTTTGAAAATCGCTGTCTTTTAGATTTGTTCCAATAAATTCGGCACATTTAAATGTACATTCAAGAAAAACACATGATTTAAAGTGAGCTCCTCTAAAGTTAACATAATTAAAATTCGAATCTGAAAAATCACTATTATAACAATTGCTTCTTTCAAGATTTTTATACATAAAGTTTTTTCCCGTTTTTTCTATATTGTTATAATTAAAATTACCTTTAACACTTCTATTTGTAGCCATTATTTGCCTCCCTTAAATTGATAAACATCAAAAAACTTCTAGCCAATTTCCAAAAGTGGGTAGAAGTTTTTTATTTCACTATAGATACTATACACAATTTTAATAAAAGTCAATCTTTTATTGAAAATTTAACCGATTAAAGTATATGAACATAGGTAAATCCTTGAATTTATAGTTTTTTAGTTTAAAGCTATATCGTTTATTTGTTTTTATATAAAAATTCACCTCTTCCAAGACTATCAACCTTAACAGTTACATTAACTGTGATATCTGAATTACAAACAACGTCATTCCAATCAATTTTAGGATTTCGCCCAAAAGCAGCTGCAGCATCACGACCAAGTTCTAGGCAGTCTGTTTTATATTGATTTTGCATTTTATATATAAATTTATTACACCTTTTTTTTGTTTCTTCTTCTAATTCATGACTGTACTTTTCTACGGTTTTGGGATTATTCATAAAATCATTATACAAAGTATTATTTGCTACCTTACCTTTAAATTCTATATCAATATTAAATTTATATTTACCATTGATTTTTTCACAGTGTACCTTTCTTTTCACTTCCCCATAAGTTGATATCCAATGTGATGAATCTTTTTGAAGTGTTAGTATTCCTTTAACTTTATTGTTCCTTAAAAAATTCATATATCTGGCGTCTTCCATTGGTATTTTTGTTACCATTTTGTCTTTATTAAAAACGGCCATGCCGCTTATTGTAATTTTTTTGTTTAGTATTTCTAGGTAAGGAATAACTAAATCTCGCCCCTCTGAATTTACTCTTACATACATATCAACAACTTTATAGTCTTTAGACATGAAATTTTGGTTTTTAGAGCTTTCTACCATATCGTTAATATGATCTGCTGAAGTGGGAGCATCATTAACTTTAAATTTTAACATATCAATGGCCTTATCCTTACAGACAACAATCCATGCAGCATCATTCATTTCTTGATTCGTCATCAATATATCAATAAGGTGGTTTATCCCAGAGGTTGCGAAAGCTTCACTAAAAATAAATACTTTCTGTAATCCAAGAAAGTATAATTTACCACTGATAGTTTGCCTGGTTGACCTGGAATCAGGAATGTTTTTACCGGTACCCTCTAATATTTCACTTGAAATTTCATCTTTTTTATTGAAATTATATATACTTGAAACAATGTTATATTCATTTAACGGACGATTTGTTGTGAGGTCCAATGATACTCCTGAAGAAATACCTATATCCTCTATAGGAACGCTGCCTTCACTTGAATTAAATATGATATATATAATTATACATGAAAAAGATATTATTAATAAACTATATCTTTTCATTTACAGGGTTTCCTCCTTTTTTTATAAAGTATATATGAAATAGAAGTTAGTATAATTACGGGTTAATTTTTTCAATATGATTAAGTTTTCTCTTATCTATTAAAAGAGTTAATAATGCAATTATGGTCACATAAGCAATGTTATATAAGGTTATCCAAGGCATAGCTTTGCCCAAAATTTCTTTTCTGATTACTTCATTTCCAATTAACATTGGAAAAACAAAAATAATTGGTAATAATAAAAAGCAAATTGTTTTTCTTTTTATTTTTGTAATATTATTTAATATTTTAGTTGAGGCATAAAATTGAATGGATATGGTTTTATATGCCATAATAGCCAATATAATTATGTTTATATATCTAAAATTATTTATCACAGGTATTTTAAAGGACTCAGCTACGAAGGAAAATGGCCATATTTCTTTTGGTATTAAATCAGGTCCAGAAAAATAAATAGATGTAAAAACTACCCAGGTATGAAAAAAAATTATTACAAAAGTGCTCAATAAAGCAGCTTTTAATATATCTTTTTTTTGCTGAACATATGGATATACTATTAATAGTAATTCCATATTTGCATAAGCAAAAGCAGATTTCACGCTTCCTTCTAAAATTTTAGGGAGACCTGCTCCAAAAAAAGGTTTTACATTTAAAATACTAGAGGACTTAAAGGTTACTGTGGATGCCACTATTATAAGACATATTAAAAAAAATGTTATAGTAGTAAATCTGGCTAATACTTTTAAGCCTTTAATTGAAGCATAACAAGCAATAGTTGCGAAAAGTATAACCATCTTAAAATGTGGAATAAAATACATACTATACGCTCTTAATAGATTACTTGCACCAGAAGTAACTAATACTGCATAGAATAAAAACTGGAGCATAAATAATAAATTTAAAAAATTACCTATTATTTTTCCGAAAAATGCTTTGCTTAAATTCATTATATTACTACCAGGATATTTTCTTATTATTATTCCTCCGATTAGAACAATATATAATGGATATATCCCACCTATAATGGTAGAAATCCACCCATCCTGTTTTGCAATGCTTACTACGTCTGCAGGTAGACTAGTGACCCCTATACCTACGATACAGCCAACCAAGATGAAAAAAAGCTCAGTAGAGGTTATTAGTTTATTCTTTTTATTCATCTTTTTTTCTCCTAAATTTATATCTGAAATTATTTTGTCTTTTATTATTCTGGCCTGAGACTATTGATGGACGAGCATTCATTTTCCATAATTGTGCTCTCGTAAATGTATCCTTTAAATCATCTTTTTTAAAGTCCATATATGGAACACCAAAATTCTCCAAGGAGGATAAATGAATGATAAGAAAAGTAAAGCCTGTAGCAATCCCCATTATACCCATAGCATTTGCTAAAAATAACATTGGAAATCTTAGAAGCCTTATAGAGAGAGACATATCAACAGCGGGTACTACAAAAGATGCAACAACCGTGATACCAACTACAAGCAAAGTAGTAGGACTTACCATCTTTGATTCTACTATGGCATTTCCTATAATAATGCCTCCAACTATACTTACAGTTTGTGCTATTTTAGAGGGAAGCCTTAATCCTCCTTCTCTTAAGATTTCCATAAGTAGTTCCAGTATAAGTATTTCCATAAATGGGGTAAGAGATATTCCTATTCTAGATTGTACTATAGGGATAACAAATTGAACGGGTATGAGTTCAGCATTATACTTGATTAACGTTAAATAAACGGAAGGAAGTGTAATTACTAATAAAACTGTTAAAATTCTAAGAAGTCTTATAAAATTTGCAGATATTGTTTTTTCGTTATAATCTTCAACAGTGTGAAAAAATTCAATAAATACAGAGGGTAATGTTACCACAAAAGGTGTGCCATTTAAAATCAAAGCAATTCTTCCTTCCATAATATTTGCGGTTACTCTATCTGGTCTCTCTGTGGCCAAAGCCATTGGAAAAATACTGTATGGATTCTCATCTATAAATTCAAGTAATATCCCTATTCCAGTAATAGAATCTACGTTTACTGCATTTATTCTTTTTTTTAGTTCATCTAGAACCTCAGTATCAACTAAATCTTTAATATAAACTAAGGCTAAATCAGTTTGTGTCCGTCTTCCAACAACAAATTTTTCAATGGAAAGGTTTGAATCTTTTATTTTCCTACGGAGCAGACTTATATTAACTTCTAGGTTTTCCACAAATCCATCTCTGGATCCCCTAAGTGATATTTCATTGGTTGGATCAGATATTTTTCTGATTTCGCCACCAGTTGTATCAATTATAATGTAATCTTCTATATTTTCAATAATAAATAAAGTATTGCCATTTTTAATCTCTTTAGAAACTTGAGTAGTATTATCTTTGATAAAAGAACATTCTGCAGTAATGTAATTACTACACAAAAATCTGGATGTATTGTTATCTAATGTTATGGAAATTTGTATTTGAAGCATTAATGGATTAAGAATATCCCTATTAATGACATTTTTGTCTACTAGACCATCAATATATATAATAGCGCCTTGTATTGATGGATTTTTGCCAATTGCTATATTTTTGACTTTAATAGGAGCTGATGGTCCTAAGATATTTATCATATTATTTATTTTAGAGTTTATACTTTCATTTTTCATATATATCACCTTTATAGTATATTTTTCACTAAATATAATAATAGTTTATCCCTTGAAAAAAATTATATACAGACAACATGGAAGGTTATAATTTCGCTTAGAAAATGTTAAATAAAATAAAGTGGCTAGGATTTAATAAAATCCTAGCCACTTTGCTTATTTAACTTCCGTCCATATCTTATCTAAATCTGTTACTGATTTTCCTATATCCTTTAAGTATTCACCCTTTTTTACAATTTCTTTAGGCGGATAAACTGCTTTATCATCTAGTATTTTTTTATCTATATATTTGTATGCTGCTACATTAGGATTTCCGTAAGGGAACTTATGAGAAATCTCAGCACTTATTTCAGGCTGCATTATAAAATTTATAAAAAGCTGCGCCGCTTTAACATTTTTTGCAGCTTTTGGAATTACAAAGTTATCTTGTTGAAGAAATAGCCCTTCCTTTGGGATTACGTATTTTATATTTGGGTTTTCAAGGCGTGCTAGATTTCCTTCTGCTCCCCAGGCGAACATTGCTTTTGACTCGCCATTTATAAGGCTTGTTTTGGGACTATCACTATCATAAGATTTTATATTAGGCTGAAGTTTTATAAGTGCATCTTTTGCTTTTTGAAGAGCTGCTGGGCTAGTTTCATTTAGTGGATACCCAAGCATCTTAAGTGTCATTCCAATTATAACTCTTTCATCATCAAGTACAGTTAAAGAATTTTTAAACTCTGGTTTCCAAAGATCCTTATAGCCCTTTATTGTGCCCTCAGGGATTTTTGAACTATCATAGGAGATTACACCTGCAAGCCACATATAAGGAACACTATATTTATTACCACGATCAAAGGGTAAGTTTAAATATTGAGGTCCAATATTGCTTAAATTTGTTAAACTACTTTTATTTATCGGTGTTATAAGTTCTTGTTTACTTAATATTTCAACCATAAAGTCACTAGCTACTGTTAAATCATAATTTCCACCACCTGCCATAAGTTTTGCTAGCATTTCTTCATTTGATGAAAAAGTACTATAATTTACTTTAATATTATAGGTTTGTTCAAATTTATCTATAACGGACTGTGGTAAATATTCAGACCAGTTAAAAACATTTAAAACTTCCTCAGGCTGCGCATTGTGGTTAGCATAAGTGAATATTCCACCACCAATACTTCCAAATACAATCAAAATTGAGGTTACTATAGCTCCAATCTTTTTCATATTTATATTTACATTTCGAATTAAAAGTGCAAAACAAATTATAATAATGGTTAAAAATATTAGTATGGTAGATAGGGCGTTAATTTCAGGCGTAACGCCAAACTTTACCATAGAAAATACTTTAAGAGGCAAAGTAACACTACCAGGTCCAGCTACAAAAAAACTAATTATTACATCATCAAGCGATAAAGTAAAGGCAAGTAATGCTCCTGCAATAACACCTGGCATAATAATTGGTAGAGTTATATTAAAAAAGGTTTTTATAGGTGTAGCGTAAAGATCCATAGCAACTTCTTCAACAGACCTATCGAAGCCGTCAAGTCTAGTTTTTACCACCGCGACTACATAAGCTATGCTGAAAGTAACATGGGCAATAATTAAAGACACTCTACCTAAAGGGATCTTTGCTATGGAGAAAAAAGCAAGCAAGGATATACCCATAACTATTTCAGGTATAACTAAAGGCACATAAAGTATTGCGTCAACTAATTTTTTAGCGCGAAATTTATATCTATACGTTCCAATGGCGGCTAAAGTTCCTATAATCACAGAAATTATTGTACTAATTATAGCTATAATAAATGAGTTCTTAACAGCATCTAATATGCCCGCATTATGGAGTAGACTACCATACCATTTAAATGTGAAACCGGTCCAAACTACATTTAATTTTGACTGGTTAAAGGAAAATCCGATAAGTACTATAATAGGTATATATATAAACATAAATATTAGAATTAAATATAAAAATTTCAGTGAATTTGTTTTTTTGCTTTTCATCTTTATAATACCTCCTTAGTTCCTTTAGTTCCAGTTAGTTTTGTACTATATAAAATAACAGATAACATAACAATTATTAAAATAACTGATATAGCAGAACCGAAGGGCCAATCTCTTGCAGTAAGGAATTGATTTTTGATTAGATTACTCATAAGGATTACCTTACTACCTCCCATAAGGTCAGTTACAAAGAAAAGTCCAAGAGTAGGAATAAAAACTAAAATAGAACCTGATACAATCCCACCTTTGGTAAGTGGAAGAATAATTTTGATGAATTTATAAAACGGACCTGCCCCAAGATCAGATGCAGCATCTAATATTCTCTTGTCAAGTTTTTCTATGGAAGTATATAGCGGTAGAACCATAAATGGAAACATCATGTATAACATACCAATCATAACCGCAAAATTGTTATACATTAAATTAAGAGGTATATTTATTATATGAAAGTGTAATAGTAATGTATTTATTATTCCTTCTGTTTTAAGTAACACTATTATTGCATAGGTCCTAACTAATGAGTTAGTCCAAAATGGGAGTATTATTAGTAAAAGTAATAGTGGCTTAAATTTTTTATTCAAATTTGCTATTATGTATGCAAAAGGATATCCGAAAATCAAACATAACATAGTAGTATATGTAGCTATCAGGATTGATTTTAGAAAAATATTAATATAAAGAGGGTCTAAAAGCCTTATATAGTTTTCTAACGTAAATTTATATATGATGTTACCAACTTCGCCTCTAGTAGAAAAACTTACAACAACTATAAATAAAAGTGGCATAACAAAAAATACTATCAGCCATATAAGAGCAGGGGAAATTGTTGTTAAATATTTTAGATGTAATGATAAATATTTTTTTATGGAATTTCTTGATTTCTTATTTTTCATGTCTCAACTTCCTTTATTCCTTAATAACTATAGTATGATTAGGATTCCATGTTACAAAATAATTGTTTGTCTCATTTAAAAATACAAAATTTTGTCCTATTGGCTCATTAACTATAATTTCTTTATTATCTTTAAGAAGCATAATAACTTTAATGGTTGAACCTACATAAATTCTTTCCTTGAATTTACAAATTAACCAAACGTCGCCTTCTTCAACGGTTTCTTTTATTTTAATCCTCTCAGGTCTAACAGAAACTATAAATTTATCACCTAGATTATAATTATGGTTAGGTATTCTAATTATATCTTCTTCTTCATAAAGCTTAAGCAAAACTTCATTCTCCTTTAATTTAATAATCTCACCTTCTAAGATATTTGTTTCTCCTAAAAATGTAGCTACAAATTTAGTTCTAGGGTGCTCATAAAGTTCTTCTGGTGTACCAATTTGCTCAATAACACCACTGTTCATAACAACGATTCGGTCGGACATTGTTAGTGCCTCTTCTTGATCATGGGTCACGAAAACAAATGTTATTCCAAGAATTTTTTGAAGATGCTTAAGTTCCAATTGCATTTGTTTGCGGAGCTTTAAATCAAGTGCACCTAGGGGCTCATCTAAAAGAAGAACTTTTGGTTTGTTTACGATTGCTCTTGCTATAGCAACACGTTGCATTTGTCCACCACTTAGCATAGAGGGCATTCTATTTTCAAAACCTTCAAGTTGAACCATTTTTAACATCTTATTTACATTGTCTTTTATTTCACTCTTCGTCATTTTCTTCATTTTAAGACCAAAGGCTATATTATCATAGATATTCATATGAGGAAATAACGCATAGTTTTGAAATACTGTGTTAACACACCTAATGTAAGGTGGCTTTTGCGTAATATTTTCTCCATCAATTATAATTTCGCCACTTGTAGGCAATTCAAAACCAGCAATCATTCTTAAGGTAGTCGTTTTTCCACAACCACTTGGTCCGAGTAGGGTTAGAAATTCACCTTGATGTATGTCAAGGTCTAAGTTTTTAATGATAGGGTCATCTTGATTAAAACTCTTACAAATATTTAACAATTGAACGAAAACACCTTTTGTCACACCGTAACAGCTCCTTTTTAGTAAAATAATATATTATGTTTGAAACTTCTTTATTAAAATTTATAATTATGTATTATCTTGAATAATAATGACTTTATGAATAATAGCACAATAAATTTCAAATATCAATAACTTGATCTTATATTGTAGGAAAATTTTTTTTACAATGTATGAGAGTTTCGTAAAAAAAGTAGAATGAATAGTGGGTGAATGATATAATTGCCATAAGAACGATTTTTAATTAAAGAAATAATTTAATATATAAAAATCAATTGTTATAATTTTTAGAACTTATAGAAATTTTAAAAAATTAAAGGTTGACTTACCTATAGAAAGATGGTAATATTTTAACAAGATGAAGCGTTAAAGTGATAAAGTAATAAAGTGTAATTGAAGGAGTGAAATTATGAATAATTGGAAAAGACATATACCAGAAGGTTCAAGAGATATACTTTTCGAGGATTGTAATAATAAAATTAAGATTATAGATACACTTAGAAACTTGTATATAAGTACTGGTTATTTAGAAGTAATATCTCCAACACTGGAATTTTATGATGTTTTTCAGGGTGATGACGTATCAATTGAGCAAGAAAAAATGTATAAGCTTTTTGATAATGCAGGAAGAATATTAGTGTTAAGACCAGATATGACTATGCCGATAGCCAGAATTGCTGCCACAAAGCTTCGGGATTCAGCATATCCGCTTCGAATATGTTATAGCGGTAATATATTTAGAATAAATGAAAACTGGAATGGAAAGGTTAGTGAAATGACCCAATCTGGAATTGAAATAATAGGAAGTGAAAGTCCAAAATCAGATGCAGAAGTAATTATAACTGCTATTTCATCATTAATTGCTATAGGAGTAAAAAAATTCGAACTTGAAATTGGTCAAGCCGAGTTTTTCAAGGGCCTTATTGAAGATATAGATCTTGATTATGAAGAAATGGAAAGATTAAGGGGTCTTGTTGAAAATAAGAACTTTGGAGCATTAAGAGAATTTATAGATGATAAGGAAGCAACATTTGGTATAGAAAATATAGAAGCTTTGAAAAAATTGCCAGAACTGTTTGGTGGGATTGAAATACTTGGCGCTGCAAGAATGTTAACTCAAAATACGAGAGCACTTGCAGCACTCGATACTATAGAAAAAATTTATGAGCGTATAGTAAGCGTAGGATTTGGTGAATATATTTCTATTGATTTAGGAATGGTACAGCATATTGATTATTATACTGGGATAACATTTAGAGGATATAGTAGTGAAGTAGGAACGACAATAATTAGTGGAGGAAGATATGATAACCTAATATCAAAATTTGGTGCATCAATGCCAGCAGTTGGGTTCGCCATAGATGTGGACAATATTCAGTCTGTTCTTTCAAAGCAAGGTAATGATAATGAGAAGGTCAATGAAAAATTCATGATTTATTTTGAAAATACTTTAGTAGCATGTGCATATAAGTTTGCAGAGCAAATTAGAGCCAAAGGTCTTAGTACTGAATTAAGTTTATTTGAAGAAAAAGAAAAAACTCTGATTTATGCGCAGATAAAGGGAATAGATAAAATGATTTGTATATTAGAAGGGAACAAAATTGAATTAATAGATACTAAAAGTAAAAAAAGCTTTAAGACAAGTACTGAGAAATTTATTAATGGTTTAGATATGTATATTAATATTTTGGGGGAATAACTATGAAAGCAATACGTATAGCATTAACAAAAGGAAGATTAGAAAAGTATGCTATTTCTATGTTTGAAGATATAGGAATAGACTGTACAGATCTTAAAAATAAGGGAAGAAAATTAATTCTTAAGGATGTAAAAAACAATATAGAATTTGTTTTAGTTAAATCTACGGATGTTTTAACCTATGTAGAACATGGCGCAGCAGATATTGGAATTGTTGGTAAAGATACTTTAATGGAGCAAAATAAAGAATTTTATGAAGTAGTAGATTTAAAGGTTGGAAAATGTATGTTTGCAGTTGCAGCATTACCAAGTTTTAAAAGTTATGATGGATATAATCGTAAAAAAATAGCTACTAAATACCCAACAGTTGCAAAAGAATATTTCAAAAAAAATAATGAAGATGTTGAAATTATTAAATTAGATGGGTCAGTGGAACTTGCTCCAATCCTTGAATTATCAGATGCAATTGTGGATTTGGTTGAAACAGGAGATACTCTTCGTGAAAACGGATTGATTATTATAGAAAAAATATGTGATATTAGTGCAAGAATGATAGTAAATAGAGCTAGTATGAAGATGAAAAAGGATGAAATAGGTACTTTAATATTTAAGGTTCAACAATATGTAGATAAAAATGAGGCGATGATAAAATGATAAAAATTACAGAGGCAAATAGCACTGATGGAAAAGAATATATGAAGTTTTTAAAAAAAAGAACGGAAGATGTTCAAAAAGATGTAAATATCATAGTAGATAAAATTTTAGCAGACGTAAGAACTAGAGGCGATGATGCTATAATTGAATACACTCAGAAATTTGATAGTAAATTTGTTACTTCTAAAAATTTTGTTGTAACAGATACAGAAATTAAAAATGCATATAAAATGGTTGACCAAGATTTTTTAGATGCTATAACACTAGCAAAAATAAATGTTAAGGAATTTCACGAAAAACAAAAAAGAAATGCTTGGATGATGACAAAGGAAAAGGGTGCTATTTTAGGCCAAACTTTAAGAGGACTTGAAAGTGTTGGGATATATGTGCCTGGTGGCACGGCATCTTACCCTTCATCTGTTATTATGAATGCAATTCCAGCAAAGGTTGCAGGTGTTGAAAATCTAGTGATGGTAACACCACCACTTAATGATGGAACTGTGAATCCTCATATTCTAGTTGCAGCAGATATAGCTGGCGTTGATAAGATTTACAAAATGGGTGGTGCACAGGCGATTGCCGGACTTGCATATGGGACAGAAAAAATATCTAAAGTAGATAAAATAGTAGGACCAGGAAATATTTATGTGGCTATGGCCAAAAAGAGTGTGTTTGGATCTGTTGCCATAGATATGATTGCAGGCCCCAGTGAAATCTTAATTATTGCAGATGAGTTTGCAAATGAACACTTCATTGCAGCGGATTTAATGTCTCAAGCAGAACATGATGTTCTTGCGTCAGCTATGCTTATAACTACTTCAAGGGACCTTGCAAATAGGGTAGTTAAAGAGCTAGAAATACAGATAAAAGATATGAGCAGGTGTAAAATCATTAAGGAATCTTTAGAAAAATACGGAGTTATCTTAATAACTAAAAATATAAAGGAAGCTATAGAACTTGCAAATGACATTGCACCTGAGCATCTTGAAGTAATGGTTCGTGACCCATTTAATTATTTGGGTGATATAAAAAATGCAGGTTCCATATTTTTAGGTGAGTATGCTCCAGAACCACTAGGAGATTATATAGCAGGACCTAATCATGTTCTTCCAACAAGTGGAACTGCAAGATTCTTTTCACCATTATCGGTAGATGATTTCATCAAAAAATCAAGTTATATATATTATACTAAGGAAGCACTAAGCGAAGTTAAGGACAAGATAATAAAACTATCAGATGTTGAAGGGCTTACAGCTCATGGAAATTCTATTAAAGTGAGGTTTAAATAATGGTACAAGATTTTTTTAGAGAAGATTTAAGTGATTTTGAATCATATAGTGCAGGTAAAACTGATTATAAAGTAAGATTAAACGCCAATGAAAGTTTTAATAACCTTGATTTTGAAACTAGAAAAGAAATAGGTACGGTAATAGAGAATTCCATTTATAATAGGTATCCAGACCCAGAGTCACTCGAGGTATGTGATCTTTATGCTAAATATGCTAATGTTAAAGGTATAAACGTAATGGCTGGAAATGGTTCAGATGAGTGCATTCAAATAATCGCTCATACATTTTTAAATGCTGGGGATAAAGTAGCAATGCAAAGTCCTGATTTCTCCATGTATGGATTATATACCAAGGTTGCAGGAGGAATTCCAATTGAATTTCCACTAGGACCTGCATTAGAATTAGACGTAGATGGTTTTATTTCTATGGCTAATAGTGAAAAGGTTAAGATCGTATTTTTATCTAACCCTAATAATCCTACTGGTAATATTATTAAAAGAGAGGATATTATTAAAATAATAGAAGGGTGCAAATGTGTTGTAGTAATTGACGAGGCATATTTTGAATTTTATGGCGAGAGTATCTTAGATAAAATAGATTTTCATGAGAATTTAATTGTACTTAGGACTTGTTCGAAAATTGGGCTTGCAGCTATCAGGCTAGGATTCATGATTACGAATAAGATTCTAATGGCCGAACTTAAAAAAGTAAAACCACCTTATAATGTGAATGCTATTACTCAAGGTATAGCATGTGTTGTATTAAAAAAACCAGAAATAATATATAACAATGTTAAAAACATACTTGCAGAGAGAGTTTACTTATGGGAAAAATTGAATTGTATTAATGAAATAAGACTTCATAAAGCTAAAGCAAATTTTATACTAGTTGAGGTTCCAAATGCTTTAGAAACTAAAGAAAAGCTTTTAAAACAAAGTATAAATGTGCGTTGCTTTACTTCAGGGAAATTAGTAAACTGTTTGAGAATAACAATAGGAAGTAGAGAAGAAAATAACTGTTTATTAAAAAACATTATTTAAATTCAATTAATATTTCCAAAGGAGCGAGGTATATGATTCAAAGAGAAGCAAAAATATCAAGAAAAAGTAATGAAACTAATATTGAGGTACGTATAAATTTAGATGGAGCTGGAAATTTTGAGGGCGATACAGGTATAGGTTTCTTTGATCATATGTTAAACCTTTTTGCAAAACATGGACTTCTAGATTTATACGTTAAAGCTGTGGGAGATTTATTTGTAGATTCTCATCATACTATTGAAGATGTAGGGATAGTGCTTGGACTTGCGATTAAGGATGCACTTAAGGGCAAAGAGGGGATAAAACGGTATGGAACTAGTTTTGTACCTATGGATGAAACATTGGCTACAGTGTCACTAGATTTAAGTGGTAGACCTTACCTTGTGTTCGATGCTGATTTTACAGTAGATAAAATTGGAGATTTTGATACAGAAATGGTGGAAGAATTTTTTAGGGCTTTAGCTATGAATAGTGGAATAACGCTTCATGCAAGAATAATTTATGGAAAAAACAACCATCATATGGTGGAAGGCTTATTCAAAGCTTTTGGAAAAGCATTAAGTGAAGCTTTAACATATGATAAAAGGATAAAAGGGGTTATGTCTACAAAAGGATCTTTATAAGGAGGAAAACTATGATAGCGATAGTTGATTATGGTGTTGGAAATTTAAATAGTGTTCAAAATGCACTTAATTCTTTGAATATATCATCAATAATATCATCAAATGCTGAGGAAATATCAAAGTGTAGAAGCATTATTGTTCCTGGAGTAGGTGCTTTTCCAGATGCAATGAAAAATATGAAGGAGTCAGGAATAGATGATGTAATTAAACAGGCTGCTAAAGAAGGAAAACCAATACTTGGCATATGCCTTGGTATGCAACTTTTCTTTGAGGAAAGTTGTGAGGTTGAAAAATGCGCTGGACTAGGATTATTAAAAGGAAACATCATAAGACTCGAGGGTTCTATAAAAATTCCACACATGGGATGGAATAGTTTATCCTTTGAAAATGACTCTCCATTACTTAGAGGTATAGAAGAAAATCAGTATGTATATTTTGTACATTCTTATTATGCACTAAATTGTGAAGAAGGTATTGTAAATGCATATAGTATGTATGAGAAAAAAATACCTGCAATTGTAAGTAAGGGCAATATATTTGGTATGCAGTTTCATCCAGAGAAAAGTGGAGATTTTGGGATGAAATTACTTAAAAACTTCGCGGAGGTAGTGTAATGAAAATATTTCCAGCAATAGATTTAAAAAGTGGAAAATGTGTTAGACTTTTTCAAGGCGAATTTATGTCAGCGAAAGTTGTAGGGGAAGATCCACTACAAACTGCTTTAAACTTTATGAATAAGGGAGCAGAATATTTGCATATGGTAGATCTAGATGGAGCATTAAGAGGATCTATTGAAAATTTAAATAGTATAAATAAAATTATAAATGATTTGAAAATACCTATACAACTTGGCGGTGGTATTAGAAGAATAGATACTATAGATATGTTAATTAGCAAGGGATTAAGTAGAGTTATACTGGGTACTGCAGCTTTAAGCAATCCGTCACTTGTAAAAGAAGCAGTTAAAAAATTTGGAGATAAAATTGCAATTGGAATAGACGCAAGAGATGGTTTTGTAGCAGTAGAAGGTTGGCAAAAAAGTAGTAAAGTTGACTATATAGATTTTGCAAAGCAAATGGAGAATATAGGTATAAAAACTATAATCTTTACTGACATAAGTCGTGATGGAACTTTGACTGGGCCTAATTTTGAGGCAACTGGAAAAATCAATGATCAGGTTTCTTGTGATATTATTGCATCTGGTGGCATGAAAAACATTGATGATATAAAGAAGCTTAAGGAAATGAATATATATGGAGCAATTATAGGAAAAGCACTTTACAGTGGAAATATATCGCTTGAAGAAGCGATACTTGCGGGGAGGGCTTAGTCGATGCTTACTAAAAGAATAATTCCTTGTCTTGATGTAACTAATGGGAGAGTAATGAAAGGAATAAACTTTGTGAACTTAACTGACGTAGGAGATCCTGTTGAAATTGCAGAGTTCTACAACAGCGAAGGTGCAGATGAAATTGTATTTTTAGATATAACAGCTACTCATGAGGGAAGAAAAACAATGATAGATGTTATAAAAAGGACTGCTGAGAAAGTATTTATTCCACTCACTGTAGGGGGAGGAATTAAAAGTATAGAGGACTTTAAGGAAATACTTAGAGCAGGAGCTGATAAAATATCTATAAACTCTGCTGCAATTCGTAATCCTAAACTTATAACACAGGCAGCATCAAAATATGGAAGTCAATGCGTTGTGGTTGCAATAGATGGAAAGAAAAATGAGAATAATATAGGATGGCATGTAGTTATAAATGGCGGAAGAATAAATACGGGACTCGATGCAGTTAAATGGGCAAAAGAAGTTGAAGAACTAGGCGCAGGTGAAATACTTTTAACAAGTATGGATGCAGATGGAACAAAGCAAGGGTATGATATAGAGTTTATAAATGCAATAACGGATATTGTAAACATCCCTGTAGTTGCATCAGGTGGATGTGGTAAAATAGAGGACTTTTATGAAGTTTTTGAAAAAAGTGGAGCAGATGCTGCACTTGCGGCTTCTTTGTTTCATTACAAGGAGCTTTCCATTAGAGAAGTAAAAGAGTATCTTAAACATAAAGAGGTAGAAATTAGAATTTAGGCAAATAAAGAAATGTGGTGGTTATTATGGATAATATAAAAGAAATTCAATTTAATAATGGGTTAATACCTGCAATTATTCAGGAACAATGTAGTGGAGAAGTTTTAATGCTTGCATATATGAACGAGGAGTCTTTTAAAAAAACAATGGAAACTGGAACGACTTGGTTTTTTAGTAGATCAAGAAATAAGTTGTGGAACAAGGGAGAAACGTCAGGGCATTTTCAATATGTAAAAAGTATAAATTTCGATTGTGATGGAGATACAATTCTTATTAAAGTAAAGCAAGTGGGAGCAGCTTGCCATACTGGAAATAAAACTTGTTTTTACAGAGAAATCTGGAAGCAAAAATCATAACTGAAAAAGCAATAACAATTAATGCTTTAAAATAAATATAAAAGGAGAATTGTAAAATGGGTGAAACTAATGTAGTACAGGAACTTTATAAGATAATTGAGGAAAGAAAAACTAGCCCTATAGAAGGGTCATACACTAGTTATCTGTTTGAAGAAGGAATTGATAAAATTCTTAAAAAAGTAGGAGAAGAAAGTGCGGAAGTAATAATTAGTAGCAAAAACGATGACGATAATGAGACTGTTGGAGAAATATCAGATTTATTTTACCACACATTAGTACTTATGGTGGAAAAGGGTATAAAAATAGATGCTGTTGTAGCTGAACTAGAAAAAAGACGTGGAAAGATATGCAATAAAAAGCAAAAGAGAGTAGATATTTAAAATTAGTATTTACAAGCAAATAAAAACATCCAATATTATAATTGGATGTTTTTATTTCATTAATTAATAAGTTATTATTACGACTTTTATTTTAAAATGAAGTTAACCAAACATAGCAACGACTGCGAATGCTCCAGCAAGAGCACCACAAATTGGAGCTACTACTGGTATCCATGCATATCCCCAATTAGAATCGCCTTTACCAGCTATTGGTAATATTGCATGAGCTATTCTTGGTCCTAAATCCCTTGCAGGGTTAATAGCATATCCAGTTGGACCGCCTAAACATAAACCGATTACTAAAATTACAAATGCGGCAATAAGTGGTCCAAATCCAGGAGATGATTTTGTTTGAGCAACCCCTAGTAACGCAAATACTAATACGAAAGTTCCTATAAATTCTGATAAAAAGTTTGCAGGAGTACATTTAATTCTAGGTGCTGTACAGAATACAGCGAGTTTTCCTGCTTTGTTGTCTGTAATTGCCCAATGAGGGTAATACATAAGCCAAACTAGAACTCCACCGACTATTCCTCCAAGCAGCTCAGCTACGATATAACCAGGTACTACTGACCATGATAAACTACCAATAGCAGCGAGCGCTATAGTAAGTGCAGGATTAAATGAAGCTCCACTAGCTGTTCCAAAGATGTAAGCTGGTATACCGACTGCGAATGCCCAACCAAAAGCTATAACTATTAATCCACCATCATGTCCATTTGTTTCATCTAAAACTACATTTGCAACTACGCCATCACCAAGAAGAATTAGTAACGCTGTTCCGAAAAACTCTGCATAATATGGTAACATAATATTATCCCCCTATATATTATTTATTTCAGAAGTAAAATGCATTATGCATTCTACTTCTGCTAAATACATTTTTTTATTCTTCCCAGTCTCTAGATCTACCGACAGCCTTATGCCATCCTTTTAAAAGTTTAACTCTCTTTTCTTCTTCCATTTTTGAATGGAAAGATCTAGAAAGTGCCCAATTTTTTGAAATTTCTTCTTGACTCTTCCAATATCCAACTGCAAGGCCTGCTAAATATGCAGCACCTAAAGCTGTTGTTTCAATAACTTCTGGTCTATCAACTTGAACGTCTAATATATCTGATTGAAACTGCATTAAGAAGTTATTAGCACATGCACCACCATCTACCTTTAAGGATGTAAGTGTAATGCCAGAATCCTCTTGCATAGCTTTTAATACATCATTTGTCTGATAAGCTAAGGATTCAAGTGCTGCTCTTATAAAGTGTTCCTTCTTAGTTCCACGAGTTAAACCAACAATTGTTCCTCTTGCATACGGATCCCAATATGGTGCTCCAAGTCCAACAAAGGCAGGTACCATATATACACCATCTGTATCTTCAACAGCGGTAGCATATTCTTCTGATTCAGGTGAACTCTTAATCATCCTTAATTCGTCTCTTAACCATTGAATGGCAGCTCCTGCAACAAATACACTTCCCTCGAGAGCATAGTTAACTTTACCATCAATACCATAAGCTATAGTTGTAAGTAAACCATTATGTGATTCAACTGCTTTTTCACCAGTGTTCATTAATAGGAAACAACCAGTACCATAAGTATTTTTAGCTGTTCCAGCCTCATAACAAGTTTGTCCAAATAATGCTGCTTGTTGATCTCCTGCAGCACCAGCTATTGCTATTGGAGAGCCAAATATTGAACTGTCAGTATATCCATAACAATAACTTGAGGGTTTAACGTCTGCAAGCATTGATTTTGGTATATCTAAAGTTTTAAGTATTTCATCGTCCCATTTCAATTCATGAATGTTGAATAACATTGTTCTAGAAGCATTTGTATAATCGGTTACATGAACCTTTCCGTTTGTTAATTTCCAAATCAACCATGTATCAATAGTACCGAATATTAAATTACCTTTGTTTGCTTCTTCCCTTGCACCAGCAACATTATCTAGTATCCATTTAACTTTAGTTCCAGAAAAATAAGCATCAAGTATGAGTCCAGTTTTGTCTCTTACTACTTTATCAAAGCCTGTAGTTTTTAATTCATCACATATACCAGCTGTTCTTCTACATTGCCAAACAATTGCGTTATACACGGGAACACCAGTGTGTTTATTCCAAACTACTGTAGTTTCTCTTTGATTAGTTATACCAATGGCAGAAATATCTTTTGCTGTTACACCAATTTTGGCCATAGCTTCTTGTGCTACACCTAATTGAGTAGCCCAAATTTCCATAGGATCATGTTCAACCCAACCTGCTTTAGGAAATATTTGTGTAAATTCTTTTTGAGCTACACTTACAATTAGTCCTTCTTTGTTAAACAAAATACATCTTGAACTTGTTGTTCCTTGGTCTAGTGCAATTACATACTGAGCCATAATTTTTACACCCCTCATCAATTTAATTTGGTAACCGTTTACTTGGGATTTATAAAAACCACGATATTATATTGAATAATATCGTGAATCTTTCATTAATATAATACTAATATATTGTAATGATAATAATATTATACCACGTAAATATTCTTAGTGGCTATAATATTTACCCCTGTATTAACTACATTTTCGAGAACAACATCACCTATATGAACAGGCGCTTTCATTACAATACCTTTTAATGCTTTTACACAATCAAACATTAAATTCTTTGGTATGTCACTCTCAGTTTTTACAGGAACTACTTTAGCGTTTCCTCCAGAAACAAAAACAGATGAAGTGACAATTCTTGTAGGATTAGTACACTCTTTCTTACCGTAAGTCTCACCAATCTTACAATTATTTCCGGATACACTTATAACTTCTTTGCCCTTAAGTTCTACTGTAAGAGCACAACCTACTGGACAGCCTATGCACGTCAATTCCCTTGTACTCATAATATATTACTCCTTTTCAACTTTAATAGTAATTTTTTTGCAGTCGCTGTATTTTTCAAAAACTGCCTTAGTTAATTTAACACTTTCCATTTCACCTGGTGTAAGTATCTTTTTCTTTAAATGCATCTCGCGAACATCATCAAAGTAAACAGATATATAAGCAGCTTTATGAACTTCGCCTACTCTAAATCTAACATCTATTGAATTACCTATGTTTTTAGGATTAATAGTACTTGGTACTGTATACCTAACTCCATCAGTAGCGATTACTTCAATACTTTGTCCCTCCTGGTGAATTCCTTTTATACAGTCTGCAGCATTTTTACCAGCAGTATAACTTTCGGTGGTTACATTATCTACTAAATCATGAACATGAAGCACATTACCACAGGTAAATATTCCAGGAATACTTGTCTGCATACTTTCATCGACTATTGGTCCACCTGTAACCTTATTAAGTACAATATTTGCTTTTCTAGAAAGCTCATTCTCAGGAAGAAGTCCAACAGATAATAATAAGGTGTCACAAGCAATGTATTCCTCAGTTCCACTTATTGGTTTTCTGTTAGCATCCACCTGAGCTATAGTAACTCCCTCAAGTCTATCTTGACCATGTATATTTATTATAGTTGTGCTTAGTTTTAATGGAATGTTAAAATCATCTAAACACTGCACAATATTTCTTTTAAGTCCGCTTGAATGGGGCATTAACTCTACACAAGCTTTTACTTTTGCGCCTTCAAGAGTCATTCTTCTTGCCATTATAAGACCAATATCTCCAGAACCAAGTATTACTACTTCAGTTCCTGGCATTAATCCTTCAGCATTAACATATTTTTGCGCTGTTCCAGCAGTATAAATACCTGCACACCTTGAACCTGGAATGTTTAAAGCTCCTCTGGGTCTTTCACGACATCCCATGGCAAGTATAATTGCTTTTGCCTTAAGTTCTAAAATACCATCTTCTGTATTTACAGCTGTAACTTGTTTATCCGAATTTACATCTAAAACCATGGTATTTAGTTTATACTCAATTTTAAGATCAGTAGCTTTGTCTATAAATCGTTGTGAATACTCTGGTCCAGTAAGTTCTTCTTTAAATGTATGCAAACCAAAGCCATTATGAATACATTGGTTTAAAATGCCACCTAATTGATTATCTCTTTCTAAAATTAAAATACTATCTATTCCTTGGTCCTTTGCAGAAACTGCAGCTGCAAGCCCAGCAGGCCCGCCACCAATTATGATTAAATCATATTCTTGCATATTTATTCCTCCAATTTATAAAGATTCTTTATTCGTTCCTGTTAGTAAAATAGAATTTCCACCTGATTTCGTAACTTCGGAACGAGGTATATTAAGTTCTTTTGCTAGAATGTCTACAACTTTTGTTGAACAAAAACCTGATTGGCATCTGCCCATTCCAGCTCTTGTACGAAGCTTAACTCCATCAAGTGTTGTTGCTCCAAGAGGTCTTCTTATAGCATCTAAGATTTCACCTTCTGTTACAGTTTCACATCTACAAATAACTGTTCCATACTCAGGTATTTCCTTAATTATTGCTTTTCGTTCTTCATTAGACATTTCTCTGAATTTTCTTATACCTTTTCTTATTGGATTAAATTTTAAATTCTTTTCAGGGTTTAGTTTATTTGTTATCATATCCACTACCATTACAGCGATACTTGGTGCACTGCTTAATCCTGGAGATGCAATTGATGCTACATTAATAAAGTTTTTAGCATCAGATGCTTCTTCTATAATAAAATCATCTGTTTCAGTATGAGCTCTATTTCCTGCGAAAGAAGTTATAACCATATTCATAGGGAATGGCATTTCAATGCTTAATTGAGCCTTTTTAATAATATCATCAATACCATCACGAGTTGTATCCAAATCTGCTTTGTCTTCTAAATCAACTGCATTAGGTCCAATTAGCAGATTACCATCAACAGTTGGCGTAACTAGAACTCCTTTTCCAAGTTTAGTTGGAAGTTGAAAAATAGTATTTTTTATTAAAGATCCAGCGGTTCTGTCAAATAAAACATATTCGCCTCGTCTTGGTATTATATTGATTTTATTCATGCTAACCATATTATTCATTTCACCTGAATATAAACCTGCAGCATTTATTACAATTTTTGTTTCAATATCACCTTTATTAGTTTTTATAATATATCCACTTGAACTCTTTTCAATATTTTTAACTTCAGTTTCAAATTTAAATTCTACACCGTTATTATATGAATTTTCAGCTAGAGCAATAGTCATTTCATATGGACAAACAATTCCTCCGTTTGGAGCATAAAGTGCACCAACACAATGCTTTGTTACATTTGGTTCCATTTTTCTAACAGCATCACCATCAATAATTACTAAATCAGGTACTCCATTTAGTTTACCTTGTTCTAGTAAATGGTCAAGATCTGGCATATTCTTCTTGTCGAAACAAAGAACCAAAGAACCATTTCTCTTAAAAGGAAAATCTAATTCCTTTGCAAGGTCTGTAAACATTGCATTACCTTTTGCATTTAATTTTCCCTTCAAAGTACTTGGCTTAGCATCAAACCCACCATGTACAATTGCGCTGTTTGCTTTTGTTGTACCAGAAGCAACATCACTAGATCTTTCAAGCACACATGTTTTTACATTATATTTAGATAACTCTCTTGATATTGAGCAGCCAATAACACCAGCTCCAATAATAGTTACATCAAACATCATTTTACCTCCTAAATGCAAATAAAAAGAGAACCTTGATTAATGGACATAACATGCCCATAGATCAAGGCTCTCTTTTCTCCGCCTTTACTTATTTAAATACATATTATCATATTAATTAGACGATTACAAGGGGTAAATACTAAAAAATACGTAAATTCTAAACGATAACATAATAATATAATATTCTTGAATGAAAAATAATATTGTGATAAACTGAGCATAATAAAATAACTATGACTATAATTTAAATACAATTTAAGGTATCATAAATTATAGTTTAAAATAAATTTTTTGGAGGATATCATTGGTGAATTTAGAACAAATGTTAATAGAAAACCCAGTTATTGCGGCAATAAGAAATGATAAAGATTTGGAAAAAGTAATTCTTAGTAAAGTTCTTATTGTGTTTGTCTTATATGGAAGCATAATGAATATTAAGACAATATGTGAGAGGCTTAAAGAAGCTGGGAAAGTAGTATTTATTCATGTTGATTTAATAGAAGGAGTAAAAGGTGATTATGCAGGACTGCTCTTTATAAAACAATGTGGAGATCCATATGGAATAATAAGCACAAGACCAACTAATATAAAAAACGGAAAGAAATTAGGGCTTTGTGTTATTCAAAGAATATTTGTATTAGACTCTTTATCACTCGAGACAGGAATAAGAAATATACAATCAGTTCTCCCAGATGCTGTAGAACTTTTACCTGGCATTGCAAGTAATATAATTAAAAGTATGGAAAACGAAGTGCGAGTACCAATTATAGCAGGGGGCTTAATTCAAACTAAGAAGGATATAATGCAGGCAATTGGTGCAGGGGCAATGGCCATTTCAACATCAAAACAAGAATTATGGGGTTTATCAGAGCAGTAGTTTAAGTATAAATTACAAAAAAATAATAGCAAATTTAAAATATATAGGTTGAAATATAATTAATAACAACTATATCAATAATATGATATAGTTGTTATTAATTATATTAGGTTAGGAGACGTTAAATTATGTTAGAAATTGATGATAAGGCTTTAAATTATGTTCAGGGTAAAAATTTATGCTTTGTTGTAAGTGTTGAAAATACAGCTGTAGAGTGCGATTGTTCGAATTGTCATACTAACATTAAAACACTTAAAACGAAGGTTTTATTTGAGACTGAAGTGTTAGATAAAGAAGATTATGATATTTATGAATATAAGGGTGTCAAAGTATTTATTTTAAAACAGTTAAAGATTGATTCTGAGTTTATTGTTTATCAAAAAACTAAAATCCCTTTTTTAAAACAACGGTTTGGAACTAAAGGTATCACAGCTTAGTATATTCTGTACGTTTGGTATGTACTATATAATATTTTTTAAAAAAACTAATAACTAATAATAGGAAGTGAATAATATTGAATACAACAATAACACTAATAAGACATGGTGAAACCAACTGGAATGTTCTAGGAAAATTCCAAGGGTGTAAAGATATTATTCTATCAAATGAAGGAATACTTCAAGCCCAATATTTAAATGAAAGATTTCAAAACAAATTTGATTATATTTATACAAGTCCGTTAAAGAGAGCACATGAAACAGCAGAAATCATATCCAAAGGTAGTAATATTATACCTATAGTTGAACCAGGTATAACAGAAATAGATTTTGGAGAGTGGGAAGGTCTTACCATTAAGGAAGTTGAAACAAACTACCCAAAAGAATTAGTTTTATGGAGAACCGATGAACTTAATGGCCCTATGTGTGGTGGGGAATGGAGTCTTAAAATTGCCAGCATGCGGGCTAAGGAGGCAATCTTAAATATCGCAACTAAGCATCCAGGAAAAAAGATTATAATAGTAGCTCACGGCGGAATTATTAAAGCTGGACTACTAGGCATCTTTGACCTTAAAATGACTATGTATCATAAAATAATTTTAGGAAATACATCCGTATGTAAAATAATTTTTGATAATGACTTAAATCCTAAAATAATTACATTAAATGATACAAGCCATCTTCCTGACAACTATAGGATAAAATCTTATGTTTAGAATATTAAGAATTTAGAAGCAAATCCTTGACAAATACTCCAGTTTGTTATAATATTTAAACATTAAAGAATTTACAGGTACTAATTATAAATTTGTGAGGTATTATTATGAAAAATATCATTATTAAAGAAATCACTAAAAAAGTATATTTTTATTTTAGCTGGGGCTATCGTTATTTTAGCATTGGTTACTTTTTGTGCAAAAAAATATATAAGATTTCTTTAAATAATGAGTTTAGAAATAAAACTATAATACCGGCTTATGCTGAATTATAGAAAGTAAACTAAGTCTGTACGCAAGGAAGACTCATTATAGGGGTTCCTTCTTTTAAAAAAGGAGGTCCCATTATAAGGGGGCTTCCTTTTTTTTATAATTCTTTATAACAAATTATAAGTTAAGTATATTTTTTAAGCTAAGTTTAAAGTAATATTTTAGGAGGAATTTTATATGGTAATCGTAATGAAAGCAAATGCAAAAGAGAATCAAATTTTGGCTATGAAGAAAAAATTAGAGGAATTAGGTTTCATGGTTCATGTTTCTAAGGGAGAAAGTCATTGTGTTTTAGGACTCGTTGGAGATACAACTACAATAAACGAAAGTCAAATTGAGGCAGTAGAGTGTGTTGATAAGGTTATGAGAGTTCAGGCGCCTTACAAAAGAGGTAACAGACTATTTCATCCAGATGATTCAATAATAAAGGTAGATGAGCTAACAATTGGTGGAAAAGAACTAGCGATAATAGCCGGGCCTTGCGCTGTTGAAAGTGAAGAGCAATTAATACATATTGCAAAAGATGTAAAAAGAGCTGGAGCTAATTTCCTAAGAGGAGGGGCTTACAAACCAAGAACTTCACCATACAGTTTTCAAGGAATGGAAGAAGAAGGGCTAAAAATATTATTAGAGGCTAAAAAAATAACAGGACTCCCAATAGTAACCGAAGTTATGAGTGTTGAACTTGTTGATAAAATATCTCAATATGCTGATGTTCTACAAATTGGTGCTAGGAATATGCAAAATTTCGATCTTTTAAAGGAAGTAGGAAGATGCAATAAAACGATTTTATTAAAAAGAGGCATGAGCGCAACTATTGAAGAACTACTTATGTCAGCTGAGTACATAATGTCTGAGGGAAATGAAAAAGTAGTTTTATGCGAAAGAGGAATTAGAACATTTGAAACTTTTACAAGAAACACTTTAGATTTAAGCGCAATTCCTGTACTTAAGAAACTTAGTCATTTACCAGTTATAGTAGATCCAAGTCATGCTGCTGGAAAATGGTGGTTAGTAGAGCCACTTGCAAAAGCTGCTATAGCAGTTGGTGCAGATGGTCTTGAAATTGAAGTACACTATGATCCTGCTAATGCATTTAGTGATGGCCCTCAATCTTTAAAACCTGAAAAATTCGAATCTCTTATGGACTCTATAAGAGTAATTGCAAAAACACAAAACAAAATAGTTTAAGAGGTGGTAAATTTGGATTGTACTGACTTTAATATTACAATTGTAGGCCTAGGACTTATAGGGGGTTCCTTTGCCATGGCACTAAGAAAATTAAATCCTAAAAACATTTGGGCCATTGACATTGATAAAGAAACGCTAAGAGTGGCGGAGGAAATGAATATCATTGATAAAGGATATTTAAGTCCAGAAATACCGCTTAGTAATTCAGATATTGTTATACTTGCAGTTTATCCTCAAAAGACTATAAATTTTGTAAAAAGCAATATGAGTTCATTTAAAATTGGGGCAGTTATTACAGATACTGCTGGAATTAAGAGTAATTTAATACATGAAATTATGCCTGTACTTAGGAAAGATTTAGATTTTATAGGTGGACATCCTATGGCAGGAAAAGAAGAATCAGGACTTAAGGCTGCATCAAAGGATATGTTTAAAAATGCAAATTACATTATAACCCCGATTAATGGAAACAAAGAAGAAAATATAAATTTAGTAGGGACTATTGCTAAAGGTATGGGTTGCAAAAGAGTAGTGTATCTTACCCCGAAAGAGCATGATGATATAATTTCTTATACGAGTCAGTTACCACATATTATAGCTGTTTCGCTAATCGATTGTAATAGTTTAATTAAAGGGACATCCAAGTTCATTGGAGGAAGCTTTAGGGACACGACTAGAGTTGCTACTATAAATGGTGAATTATGGCCTGAATTACTCTTATATAATAAGGAAAATATAATTAGTAAGATTGAAGATTTTGAAAAAAACATAAAAGAAATAAAAACCGCAATAATAAATAATGATGATGTTTTTCTTAAAAAAAGGTTTGAGGATGCAACAAAGAAAAGAGAGGAGATTGTTAAAGATGTTTAATATAGAAGTTAAGGCTTCCAGCGGAAGTTATCCAATATATATTAAAATTGGATTGTTAGATGAAATTGGAGTAGAAGTTAAGAAGATATATAAAGGAAGTAGAATAGCTGTTGTAACGGATTCTAATGTTGATGAGTTTTATGGTCAAAAGACCATTAACTCATTAAAAGAGTCAGGTTTTGAAACTTTTAAAATTGTGGTAAAAGCAGGAGAAGAAAGCAAGTCATTTAAAACACTGCTCGAGGTGTATGATAAACTTTTAGATTTTAAGATAAATAGAGGAGATATTATTATTGCATTAGGTGGTGGAGTGGTTGGCGATATGGCTGGTTTTGCAGCCTCAACTTTCTTAAGGGGTATTTCCCTTATACAAATTCCAACTACACTACTTGCACAGGTGGATAGTAGTGTAGGAGGGAAGGTTGCAGTAGATTTGCCACGTGGAAAGAATTTAGTGGGAAGTTTTTATATGCCTAAGGCAGTTTTTATCGATCCATTACTTCTTAGAACACTTAATGATAAGTATTTAAATGATGGTATGGGTGAAGTCATAAAATATGGGGCTATCAAAGATAGTGAGTTATTTAATACTTTAATGAAATATGAAAATAAAGAAGCCCTTTTGAGTGAAATAGATAAAATTATATATACTTGTTGCTCTATTAAAGCAACTCTTGTTGAATTAGATGAGAAGGATACAGGAGAAAGAATGTTATTAAATTATGGTCATACCATTGGTCACGCAATTGAGCAGTTCTTTAATTTCACAAAATACTCTCATGGAGAGGCAGTAGCAATGGGTATGTATTCTATAACTAAACTCGGAGAAGAACTAGGATTAACTAAGATAGGGTCATCTATTGCTATAAAAGATATTTTAGTTAAGTATAATCTGCCATGGGAGTTGCCTGAAATAAGAACTCAAGCTATAATTGAAACTATTAGTCATGATAAGAAAAATATTGGGGGATCCATGAATTTAATATTAATAGAATCCATCGGGAATAGCTTTATTGAAAAAATTGATAAAACTAAAATAGAGAATTATCTTCAAAAAATCATAAAATGATTTATTATATTGAATTGGGGTGCTGAAAAATGAAATCTGTTATAATTAAACCTTCTTATTTAAATGGAAAAGTGAAAATTCCACCGTCAAAATCATTATCTCATAGAGCAGTTATAGCAGCAGGATTAAGTAATGGAAAATGTTCTATTGATAATATTAGTATGTCTGAGGATATAATAGCCACTTGCGAAATAATGGAGAAACTTGGAGTTGATATTAAAAGATTACCAAGTAACATTAAAGTATGTGGGAAAGGTAAGCCGACCTTTAAGCTTAGTGAAAATCTAAGTAATGAACTACAATGTAATGAAAGCGGATCAACTTTAAGGTTCTTAATTCCTATAGCGATGCTGACTGGAGAAAAAATAGTATTTAATGGTAAGTCTAAACTAGTACAAAGAACACTTAAACCATATTATGATATTTTTGATAAGCAGAACATAAAGTACACTACAAATAACGGTAATCTGCCCTTAACGGTAGAAGGAAGCCTTGAACCTGGTGTTTTCGAACTTAGAGGGGATGTAAGTTCTCAGTTTATTACTGGACTTATTTATTCACTTCCTTTATTAGACGGGGATTCAATAATTAAGATTACTACTAAAATGGAATCTATTGGATATATAGATTTAACTTTAGATGTACTTTCTAAATTTGGTGTAAAAATAGAAAATAACAATTATAGAGAATTTAAGATAAAGGGTAATCAACATTACAATAGGATAGATTACAGAGTTGAAGGTGATTTTTCTCAAGCAGCGTTTTATCTTGCTGCGGGTGTATTAGGCGGAGAAGTGCAGTGTACGGATTTAAATATGGAATCTCTTCAAGGAGATAAAGTAATAGTAGATATAATTAAAAATATGGGTGGAAATATTACTATTAAAGATGGTATTTTAAAGGCATCAAAATCAAATTTAAAAGGGACTATTGTTGATGCATCTCAATGTCCTGACCTTGTACCAATAGTTGCTGTTCTTGCAGCATTAAGCGAGGGAACAACGGAGATTATTAATGCAGGTAGAGTTAGAATAAAGGAATCGGATAGATTAAAGGCTATGGCAACAGAGTTAAATAAAATTGGAGCGGAGATTATAGAAAAAGAGGATTCACTGATAATTCACGGGAAGCCAGCTCTTCGCGGCGGAGTTGTAAGCAGTTGGAATGATCATAGAATAGCTATGGCTATGGCTATTGCTTCAATTAGATGCAGTGAGGAGCTTACAATCGAGGACAGCGGAGCAGTTAAAAAATCTTACCCAGGGTTTTATGAAGATTTTAAGAGTCTAGGAGGGAAAATTAATGAGCGGACAATGGGGTAAAAAAGTTAAGTATTCTATATTTGGAGAATCTCATGGGAGAGGAATAGGTATAACTATTGATGGATTACCACCAGGCATTAAGCTTGATATGGATTTTATAAATGGTGAAATGCAAAGAAGGGCACCAGGACGTGATGAATTTTCAACTAAAAGAAAAGAAGGAGACAAAGTTGAAATATTAAGTGGATATTTTAATGGTTACACCACAGGGACACCTCTTTGTGGCGTTATTTTTAACGAAAATCAAAATTCAAAAGATTATGACAAGTTGAAAAATTTAGCAAGGCCAGGTCATGCAGATTTCACAGGAAAAGTTAAGTATTCAGGTTTTAATGATTACAGAGGTGGAGGTCATTTCTCAGGAAGAATTACAGCGCCACTTGTTTTTGCAGGGGCAGTAGCAAAACAAATACTTTTTGATAAGGGAATTGTAATAGGAAGTCATATTTTAAGTATTGGGAATGTATTTGACAGCTATTTTGATGGTGTTAATTTAAAGATACAGACGTTAGCAGATGTTCTAAGAAAAGATTTTCCTGTGCTTGATGATTTAAAAGGGAAAGAAATGAAGAATATTATATTAAAAGCTAAGGAAGAAACTGATTCAGTTGGAGGGATAATCGAAGGTTCTATATTAAATCTACCTTGTGGACTAGGCGAACCATTCTTTGATTCGCTAGAAAGTAATTTAGCACAATTGTTATTTTCTGTACCTGCAGTAAAGGGTGTAGAATTTGGAATGGGATTTGAAATAACAAAAATCAGGGGAAGCAAGGCAAATGATGTTCCTTATATATATGAAGAAAAGGTGCTTACTAAAACAAACAACAATGGTGGAATAAATGGAGGAATATCTAATGGAATGCCTGTGATTTTTAGAGTTGCAATGAAACCTACACCTTCAATCGCAAAAACTCAAAATACCATTGATATGGCAACTGGTGAAAATTCAGAAATATCAGTTATAGGTAGACATGATCCTTGTATAGTTTTAAGAGCACTACCGGTAATTGAAGCTTGCGCAGCAATGAGTATTTTAGATTTTATATAGGAGGTGTTCTAATGGGTAATTTAGATGATTTAAGAAATAAAATTGATGAAATTGACGCTAGTCTTGTATCATTATTTGAAAAGCGTATGGAAACAGTTTTAAAGGTAGCTGAGTATAAGAAGGCAAATGGTATTGCCATTTTAAATCAAGGACGTGAAGAAGCAGTTATAAAGAAGAATTTAAACATCGTTAAAAATAAGGATTTATACTCAGAGGTAGAAGAATTTTTTAAATCAGTTATGGAAATAAGTAGGGGGTTTCAGGATAAAACTCTAAATAAAAGTCAAGATTTGCCTGCTGATAAGAATTTGATTGTTGGTTTTTATGGTGTTACAGGTTCATTTAGCGAACAGGCATTAAAAGAATATTTTGGAGAAAATGTGGACACAAAAGAAATAAGTGAGTTTGAAGATATATTTTTAGATCTTAAATATGGAAAAATAAATTATGGAGTTATTCCTATAGAGAATTCTTCAACTGGTGCAATATCTGAGGTTTATGACCTTCTTAATAAATATGATTTTTATATAACAGGAGAAAAATATCTAAAAATAAGTCAGAATTTAATGGGAATTAAAGGTTCAACATTAGATAATATCAAAGAGGTTTATTCCCATCCGCAAGGACTTGAGCAAAGCATGGAATTTTTAAAAGGGTATAAACAATGGAAGCTTACTCCTTATAAGAGTACTGCTAAAAGTGCAGAATTAGTTAAAAATAAAAACGATAAAACGCTAGCTGCGATAGCTAGCACTAAGGCAGCAGAGATATATGATCTTGAAATATTACAAAAAAATGTAAATTCAAATACAACAAATATGACTAGATTTGTTGTCATTGGCAAAGAGATGGAGTCAAATACGAAAAGCAATAAAACAAGTTTAGTTTTATCAACTACCCACAAGGCAGGTTCGCTGTATCATGTCTTAAAGCATTTTGCAGAAAATGATATAAATCTTATGAAAATTGAATCTAGACCCATCAAAGATAAACCATGGGAATATTTTTTTTACATTGATTTCCAGGGAAATATTAACGAAAATAAAATTATAAATGCAATTGAACTAATAAAAAAGAATAGTCGTTATTTTAAAATATTGGGTAATTATAGAAGTGAGATAATCAATATTTAATAATTGCTATTAAAGAGATGAGGGGAAGTTATGTCAGAGTTATATGGTCTACTTGGAGAAAAACTAACACATAGTGTTTCACCGCAAATACATTCAAAAATCTTTAATAAATTAGGAATGAAGGGTTATTATCATTTGTTTGAAGTAGAAAAAAAAGATCTTAAAGCGGTTATGGAAGGGTTTAAGGTTATTAAACCAAGAGGTATTAATGTAACCATTCCTTATAAAATTAAAGTTATGGAATTCCTTGATGAAATTAGTACAGAGGCAAAAGCAATAGGAGCTGTAAACACCATAAAGTTTGAAAATGGGAACACTATTGGGTATAATACAGATTACTTTGGAATTGGAATGTTATTTAATAAAAATGATATAAAAGTGGAAAATAAAAAAGCAACGATATTTGGTAATGGCGGGGTAGCGGTTGCTATGGTGAATTACCTTTTAAATAATGGAATCAGTGAAATTACTGTAGTGACAAGAAATGTTTCAAAGCTTAAGGAGAATAGTAGCTTTAATTCTTGCAGAGTGATTTCTTATAATGAAATTCAGGAAATTAAAGAGCCTAGCATAGCGATAAACTGTACACCACTTGGAATGTATCCAAACCTAAACAATTCACCTATTGAAAAAAAATATATTGGTAAATTTACAAGTGCCGTAGATATGATTTACAATCCCAAAGAAACGCTATTTTTAAAGTATGCGAAAGAGGCGGATTTAAAAGCAGTTAATGGTCTGTATATGCTTGTTGGTCAGGCAACCTGCGCTCAGGAAATATGGAATAATATTAAAATTACAAAGAAAATAATTGATGAAATTTATGAAGAGGTAGGTAGAGGAGTAGAGAAATAGAATATGAAAAATATAGTTCTGATTGGAATGCCCGGTTGTGGTAAAAGTGAAATTGGAGAAATACTTGCAGAGAAAATAGAGATGGATTTCATAGATGTAGATGTTTTTATTGAATCTAGTACAAGCCGTTCAATTACTGAAATATTTAAAAATGGTGAGGATGTATTTAGAGATATAGAATCTATTGCAGTTATGGACTTATCGAAAAAAAATCATGTAGTTATTTCAACTGGTGGTGGAGTAATTAAAAGATATGAAAATATAATAAATCTTAAGAGAAATGGCATTATTATTTATATCAATCGTCCAATTGAAAATATAGTATCTGATATAAATATTGAGGGGCGCCCCTTACTTGCAAAGGATCCAGGTAGAATATCTAAATTGTTTGATGAGAGAGGACCACTTTATAAAAAGTATTGCGATTATGAGGTAATGAATATTAGTGAAATAAATGATGTAGTAAATGATATTATACAAATATATACAAAATCACAGGCGAAATAACATGAATTTCTAAAAAATACAGGATAAATTAGTCTATATGATCATGTAGTAAAAATTAGTCACATAGAAACCATTATGTTTAATTAATAATGATTTCTATGTGACCTTGTATTTTGAATGATTGCATGAAAGTATGAAATTTCTCCATAGTTACTAGAAATAAGAAGTGTAGAAACATTGTAATTCGATTTAGAAATTCTTATTTTGCTAATATAAAATTCTCGTGAGACTTCCTGGAAGGAAGGCTAGCGAACCGGCTGAAAGCCGAATGTGAGTGTTAGAGGATTTTATATTTTCAAAATATTAGAATTTCTTAATCAAATTTCACGTTTCAAACTCTTATTTCAAGTCAAAACGGAGACATGTTATATGGATTACATCTTGTTTAATTTATTGCATTTTTTATACCTAGTGCAAAGTCGTATACTCTTTTTAATATTTCCTTTCGCGAGCCACCCTCAGCAACCAATTTAATTATTGCACTTCCAACAATAATGGCTTCACAATAAGGGGCGTATGCCTTTGCCATTTCAGCATTTGATATTCCAAAACCAAGTCCTTTAGGCATATCCGTATACGTAGAAACTAAATCCATATACTCTTTAATGTCTGTATTAAGTTTTTGCCTTGTTCCTGTAACCCCGTTTACGGAGACACAATATACAAAACCTTTTCCAAGAGTAGTTATAGCTTTAATTCTTGATTTCGATGTTGGAGCAACCATTGGTATTATGCATATATCATATTTATCTGCAATTTCTATTACTTCAGCTCTCTCCTCCAGTGGAAGATCAGGAATTATCAATCCATCAATACCAACTTCCTTGCATTTCTTAAAAAACGCAACATCACCATATTTAAATATTGAATTATAATAAAGTAGATATACTAGTGGAATTTGCGTCTTTTCTCTTATCTCGTGAACCTTTTCCATAATAGATTTTATTTTAGTTCCATGAGCTAATGACCTAGTAGAGGATGCCTGTATTACTGGTCCATCTGCCATAGGATCAGAATATGGAACTCCAATCTCTATTATATCAGCACCAGCTTTTTCAAGAGTTAGAACTAATTCTAAGGTTGTATCTAAATCTGGATCTCCACCAGTTATAAAAGGTATAAATGCTTTTTCGTTTTTTGATTTAAGATAATTAAATTTCTCAACTATTCTATTCATAACTTTACCCCCATAATTTGCGCTATTGTATTTATATCTTTGTCGCCACGTCCTGAAAGATTAATAATAATTATTTTATCTTTTGGAAGTGTTGGTGCCAGTTTCATTGCATAGGCAACTGCATGAGAACTTTCTATAGCCGGAATTATTCCTTCGATTTTTGTGAGTTCCATAAAGGCATTTACGGCCTCGTCATCTGTAGCACTAAAATATTGAGCACGATGTATGTCATGAAGATGAGCATGTTCAGGTCCTATTCCAGGATAATCAAGACCTGCGGATATTGAATAAACAGGCATTATTTGACCGTCTTCATCTTGAAGTACATATGTTTTCATTCCGTGAATTATACCTACAGTACCTTTAGTGATAGTTGCTGCATGTTGATTTGTATTTAGCCCTTTGCCTGCTGCTTCAACCCCAATAAGTTTTACATCTTTATCCTCGATGAAAGGGTAGAATATGCCCATAGCATTACTCCCTCCACCAACGCATGCTATTATATAATCAGGTAATCTATCTTCGCAATCTAATATCTGCCTTCTAGCTTCATCTCCAATAACCCTTTGGAAGTCACGAACCATTGTTGGATATGGATGTAATCCCATGGTAGATCCTATAACATAAAAAGTATCTTCCACATTACTGACCCAATCTTTCATAGCTTCATTAACAGCATCTTTTAATGTGCCTGTACCAGTAGTAACTGAGGTAACCTTAGCACCTAACATCTTCATTTTAAATACATTTAGAGATTGTCTTTGTATATCTTCCTCGCCCATGAATACTTCACACTCAAGTCCGAACATTGCAGCTACAGTAGCTGTTGCAACTCCGTGTTGGCCTGCGCCGGTTTCGGCTATTATTCGTTTCTTTCCCATTCTTATTGCAAGTAGTATCTGTCCTAGTGCATTATTAATTTTATGAGCTCCTGTATGGTTTAAATCTTCTCTCTTTAAATATATTTTTGCCCCACCTAATTTTTTTGTGAGATGCTCTGCATAATATAATGGAGTTTCACGACCGGCATAGTTCTTAAGATAATATTTGTATTTAGCTATGAACTCAGGATCCACTTTAGCTTTTTCATATTCTTCCTCTAGTATTATAATTGCATTCATTACTGTTTCGGGGGCATATTGACCACCGTATTCTCCAAATCTACCTTTCATTATAAATTCCTCACTTTCTTAATAAATTCTTTTATTTTTTCATAATCCTTAAATCCATCTGTTTCTACACCACTTGATACATCAACCCCATAAGGGTTTAATGTTGTAATCCCTTGCTTAACATTTTCACTAGTTAATCCACCAGCTAGCATAATGGTATTCCCATCAACTTTTTTATAAGCAAGGTTCCAATTAAAGCTTTCTCCGGAACCAGAAGTGCTATTATCTAAAAGAAATTTTGCACATTTGTAGTGGCCTATTTCGGAAATACTTTCAATGTTATTAATTTTAAGCGCTTTCCAAATTTCATATCCTTTAAACTTATTTATATATTCTTGGTTTTCATGGCCATGAAACTGGAGAACATCAAGATGTAATTTTTCTGCAATATCTATCACAACTGATGGATCTTCATCAACAAAAACGCCAACTTTTTGAATATTTTTACTCAAATTTTCTATTAATTTACATGCATACTCGCAGTCTACTTGCCGTTTGCTTTTAGCAAAAACAAATCCAACATATTCTGGGAGCAGATCGTTAAGATACTCTATGTCGCAATGTCTTCTGATTCCACAAATTTTAATTTTAGTCATGGCAGGCATTAAGGAAGGTTTCAACACTATCCGGGTTTCTCATAAAGGATTCCCCGATAAGTACTGCGCTTGCTCCGATTGATTTTAAATACAAAACATCACTTATTGAACTTATTCCGCTCTCAGACACTACAATTTTATCATTTGGTATATACTTCATTAGCTTCTCAGTAGTATGAATATCAACATTGAAATTACTTAAATCTCTATTGTTTATACCTATTATTTTTGAGCCACATTCAAGGGCAAGTTCTATTTCAAAGCTATTATGGACTTCTACCAAACAATGAAGCCCTAAAGAGGTTGCAATTTCAAAATAAGATTTAAGTTTATCCTTAAGAACAGTAGCAATTAGTAGAATAGCATCAGCACCAAGGGCAACAGATTGATATATTTGATATTTATCTATAATAAAATCTTTCCTTAGTATGGGCATAGATGTATTTTCTTTAACCAAAAGAACATTTTTATCATCTCCTAAGAAATATTTTTTCTCAGTTAGAACTGAGATAGCATCAACACCATATTTTTCATAGTTTAAAGCAGTCTTAATAGGGTCAAAATCTGGATCAATAAGACCCTTGGATGGAGAAGCTTTTTTAACTTCAGCTATAATAGATAGGCCATTTTTATTAAGTGCTCCTCCAAAATCTCTTATTACTCTGTGTTTTATATTAATCAGATTTTTCAATGGTTTTTGAATCTTTTCATCTTCAATCTGAAGTATTTTATTTTTGACTATTTCATCTAATATATTCATGATAATCTTAGCTCCTCAAGCTTCATTAGAGCTTTACCTGAGTTTATTAATTCTTCAGCGAGTAATACTCCATCTTTTATAGTTTCACACTTTTTGCCAATATATAAAGCTGCAGCTGCATTTATTACTACAATATCTCTTTGAGGTCCTTTTTTCCCTTTTAAAACATTTAGAATAATACCTGCATTATCCTTAGCGCTGCCTCCAACTATATTTTCAAGTATTGTTCTTTTAATGCCAAATTCTTCTGGATATATTTTATAATCAGTTACAATTCCATCTTTTAATTCGCTGACATAAGTAAAACCTGTAGTGGTTATTTCGTCTAGTCCATCTTCTCCATGAACTACAAGGGCCCTCTCTGATCCAAGATTTCTTAAAACCTTGGCAACTGGATTCGTTAGGTCTTTACTGAAAATACCAAGGGTCTGTCCACGTATAAAAGCTGGATTTGTTAATGGTCCTAAAATATTGAAAATAGTTCTAGTTCCTATTTCACGCCTTGGTGATGCTGCATTTTTCATAGCTGAATGGTAGTTTTGAGCAAATAGAAAAGCCATACCTTTTTCCTCAATTAAGTTTGCAGCAAGACTTGGGTCTATATTTATATTGATCCCAAGCTGCGCTAGTACATCCGCACTTCCGCTTTGACTAGAGACTGCACGATTACCATGTTTAGCTACTTTTACCCCGCCAGAGGAGGCAATTATTGCGCAAGCGGTAGATATATTAAAAGTTTTACCTCCGTCACCACCAGTGCCACAGGTGTCAATTGCATAATCGCTAATTAGATTTACATGTTTTGCGTTATCCCTCATAGCTTTTGCACAACCTGTAATTTCATCGATTGTTTCACCTTTCATCCTTAATCCAACAAGGAATCCTCCTATTTGAGCAGGAGTTGCTTCTCCCTTCATTATCCCATTCATAAAATCATAAGCTTCTTTCTGCGTTAAATTTTGATTTTGTATAATTTTACTTAGCACCATCTTTAACATTACAAATCACCTCCACAAAATTTTTTATTATTTCTTTTCCTCCTTCACTAAATATAGATTCGGGATGAAACTGAAGCCCATATATCTGAAAATTATTATGCTTTATAGCCATTATTAATCCATCTTTTGTTTGGGCAGTAATTTCTAAATCTTTTGGCAAAGTAGCTTTCTCTACAATTAAAGAATGATACCTCATTATTTTTAGATTGTTTTTTAAACCTTTAAACAATCCTTTTCCATTATGGCTAATGATAGAGGTTTTCCCATGCATTATTTCCGGTGCCTTTATAACTTTTGAGCCATAGGCATAACCTATAGCTTGATGTCCTAAACAAATGCCAAGAATTGGTATAATGCCTTCGAAAGCTCTTATTACTTCAACACTTAATCCTGCATTTTCTGGCCTGCCCGGTCCAGGAGAAATAATAATACCTTCTATCGGTAGTTTTTTTAATTCTTTTATTGTAAATTCGTCATTTCTTAAAACTTTTACGTCTTTATACAATTCACCTACATATTGATATAAATTATAAGTAAAGGAATCATAATTATCTATTATTAAAATCATTACAATACCTCCATTAATGCCATAGTTTTATTCATGGTTTCAGTGTGTTCTGTCTCTGGTACTGAGTCATATACAATTCCTGCACCGCCTTGAACATAAGCAAAATCATCCTTAAATACTATTGTCCTTATGGCTATGCAAGTATCCATGTCGCCACCATATGAGAAATAACCAATGGCGCCTGAATATATACCACGTCTTGTATTCTCTAATTCATCAATGATTTCCATAGCCCTTATCTTAGGGGCACCTGAGACTGTTCCTACAGGTAAACAAGATTTAAGTGCATCAAAGCAATTTAATTCTTTTTTTAAAGTACCTGACACCTTTGAACATATATGCATTACGTGGGAGAAGGCTTCAACTTCCATAAATTTATCTAACTTTACAGAGCCAAATTCACTTATTTTTCCTATATCATTTCTACCAAGATCCACAAGCATTAAATGTTCTGCAAGTTCCTTCTCATCTTTTAACAATTCCTCTTTTAATAGTTCATCTTCTTTTACAGTCTTACCACGAGGCCTTGTTCCTGCAATAGGATTAGTCATTACCAAATTACCTTTAACTTTAACTAAACTCTCAGGTGATGCACCAGCTAACTTAAAATCTTCAAAATCTATATAAAACATATAAGGGGACGGGTTGCTACGGCGTAGTTTCCTATATACTTCAAAGGGGTCTATGCTATTTTTAACCTTAAATCTTTGAGATAAGACTACTTGAAAAATATCACCTGATGTTATATAATCTTTTGCTTTATCAACAAGTTTACAAAAATCCTCTTTTTTATAATTAGAAATCAATTCTTTATTTTGTGAATTTTCAATTAATTTATGATGTACGTTTTCGCCACTTACCATTGCTTTCATAATATTTAGCCTACTTAAAACAGTATCATAATCCTCATCTTCCTCTGGAAACACATTATGAATTAACATTAATGTATTTTTAAAATGATCAAAGCATATAAATTCTTTATAAAAAAGCAAACAGGTCTCTGGTAAATTTAATTCGTCTGGATTATTATCTGGTAATTTTTCATATTGTCTTATTACATCATAACCAATATAACCAATTGCACCTCCGATAAAAGGTAGTTCTAAGTCATTCTTATCATATTGTTTAAGTAGATGCCCCTCTGCAAAATCTAATATCTTACCAGTTTTTTCTTTCATTTCATTTCCTTTAGTTATATTTACATTTTCACCTCGGCTACTTAATATCATGTATGGATCACTTCCCATAAATGAGTACCTAGATTCTTCTTTAGAAGATGAAGCACTTTCGAGTAGAAATTTATATTTTCCTTTTAGTTTGTAATAAATATTTACTGGTGTAAGTTCATCACCGTTGATTTTAGTGAACATTGGAAAAATTACGTTCAAAGATTTTTTATCTTCAAATTCTTTCTGAGTTAAATTAACCATATTATCATCACCCCTTTATTTTTTTGTACAACAAAAAACACTTCATCCGTATAATGGGACGAAGTGACCGCGGTGCCACCCATATTAGTTATTTAGTTATAAAAAAATAAAAACACTTCATCCTACTAAAGGACGAAATGCAAAATTTCGTTATACCACCTAAATAATTATCTTTGTCAGGCACAGATTTCTCGATTGCCCTGTCCATGTAACGGTAGACACCCCGGTTAATGCTACTACTAGTTCGCATCACATCTCACAGACCCATTCAATAACGGCTACAGTACCCAGCTTTCACTAATCCAGGTTCGCTTAAACTAAATTCCCTTATCTACTATTTCTGCTCATTGATATTATTTAATATAATACAGTGTTAATTAATGCTTGTCAACTAATACTTTGTAATTTAATTAGTTTAAAATATCTTTATTAAATTAATAAAATATGATAATATTTAATTAATAATAATTATTTGAAAACAAAAAGTATTAATGTAATAATTATATGGTAAATAAACTAAATGACTTTTTATGTAAACAATGTAGTGGATGACGGAAAAACGAAGCCTCTAAAGCCAAATGAAATAAAGAACTATAAAAAACTATTTAGTCTTCAGTTACAAATGCCAAATATTTGGCAAAATATTATTAGTAAGGATATTAAAATAGTTGCAATATTTGCACCTATTGATGAGGATCATACTCATATATATCTTAGATTTTATCTAAAATTCATGAAACTACCTATATTAAAACAAATAGTTAATGGAATGAGTACTTTTAGTAATAAATATATACTTCATCAAGATCGGAGGGTTGTTTTAACTCAAATTCCTATAAAATCTGAACTAACAATGAATGAAAATCTTATTCAAGGAGATACACCTATTATTGAGTACCGTAGAAGAAGAGCTTTTTTGAAAGGTGAAATAGCGAAAAAGTAAAATAAGTAAGGGGCTTTAATGAGGTAATGTAGGATAAGAAAATAATGGTATGTAAATAGAATATTAGGTAAATTATTCTTGTAAAATAAATTAAAACAAAGTAATATAGATATATGAATTTAATTTTAGTGCGAAAGACAAGCTGTAATATCAAAATTTGAGGGGGAAATTAATTAATGTTTGAAATGAAGGAAAAATACATGACAAAAATTCCTAAAATTAATGTGGAGCATGAAAAACTGTTTGAAATAGGAGAAAGAGCTTATCAATTACTAATAGATAAATATGATACAGATAAATATGATAAAATAGTAGCGGTAATTGAAGAATTAAAAGCATATACAATATATCATTTTAATGCTGAGGAAGAGTATATGATTAGCATAAATTATAAAAGATTATTTACACAAAAAATAGACCATGCATTTTTCATCAAAAAAATAGATGAGGTTAATTTAAATGATATTGATAATAATCAAGATGAAGCTATAATGAAAATACTAACTTTTTTAAATGAATGGTTAATTAACCATATAGTTGAGAAAGACTTACTAATACCAGCAGAGTAAAATCATGTTGGTATTAGATTCACCGCTTTAAATTATAAAAAAGTATAGAGTGAAACATTGACAAATCATAAAAAAAGGTGTATTTTAGAACTATCCTTAGCACTCAGAAGCATAGAGTGCTAACAAAATGTAAAATTAAAAAGATTTGGTATGAAAGGGGAAATTTTAAATGGAAAAAAAGCAATTTAAAACAGAATCTAAGAGAATTCTAGATATGATGGTAAACTCAATATATACTCATAGAGATATATTTTTAAGAGAACTTGTATCTAATGCTAGTGATGCTATTGATAAAATTTATTATAAGACGTTAGCGGATGATACATTAACTTTTGAGAAAGATAAATATTACATTACTATAGCGAGTGAAAAAGAAAATAGAGTAGTAAAAATTTCTGACACTGGTATTGGAATGACTGAAAAAGAACTAACTGATAATCTAGGTGTTATAGCTAAAAGTGGATCTTTAGCATTTAAAAAAGAAAATGAAATAAAAGATGGTTATGATATAATTGGACAATTTGGTGTTGGATTTTATTCCGCATTTATGGTAGCTGATAATATTACTGTTATAAGTAAAGCTTTTGGTAGCGATAAAGCTTATAAGTGGGAATCTACAGGTGCAGATGGGTATACTATAGAACCTTGCGATAAAGATTCTGTTGGTACAGAAATTACACTTAAAATAAAAGAGAACACAGAAGATGATAATTTTGATGAATTTCTTGATGAAAATGGATTGAAATCTATCATAAAGAAATATTCAGATTTCATTAGGTACCCAATTAAAATGAATGTAAGTAATTCAAAACTTAAAGAAGGTAGTGAAACAGAATACGAAGATTTTGTTGAAGAAAAGACTGTAAACAGTATGGTTCCTTTATGGAGAAAAAATAAAAGCGAATTAACTGATGAAGATTATAATAACTTTTATGCTGAAAAGCATTATGGTTTTGATAAACCACTAACTCACATTCATATAAGTGTTGATGGTGTTATAAGTTATAATTCTATTTTATATATTCCAGAAAAAACACCATATGATTTCTACACAAAAGAATATGAAAAAGGCCTAGAGCTTTACTCAAACGGTGTCTTAATTATGAACAAGTGTGCAGACTTATTGCCTGACTATTTTAGTTTTGTAAAAGGGATAGTAGATTCAGAGGACTTATCACTTAACATATCAAGAGAAGTATTACAACATGATAGACAACTTCAATTAATAGCTAAAAACATTAAAAGTAAAATAAAAAGTGAGTTAGATACTTTACTTAAAAATGAAAGAGAAAAATATGAAATATTTTATAAATCATTCGGAAGACAATTAAAGTATGGTATTTACTCCGATTATGGTAGTAATAAAGACACTTTGCAAGATTTGTTACTGTTTTATTCATCAAAAGAGAAAAAGAATGTTACTTTAGATGAATATGTTTCTAGAATGCCAGAAGATCAAAAATATATTTATTATGCTTCAGGTGAAACGAACGATAGGATTGAGAAATTACCACAAATAGAAATGGTATCAGATAAAGGATTCGAAATTTTATACTTCACAGATGAGGTAGATGAGTTTGCTGTTAAAATGATATCTAAATACAAAGAAAAAGAATTTAAATCAGTATCAAGTGGTGATTTAGGAATAGAGGTTGAAGAAAAGGAAAAACCATCTGTTGCTGATGATAAGGAAAATAAAGAGTTGTTTGAATATATGAAAACTACTTTGTCTGGTAAGGTTAAGGATGTTCGTGCATCAAAAAGACTTAAAAATTACCCAGTGTGTTTATCAAACGATGGTGAACTCACAATAGAAATGGAGAAAACATTAAATTCTATGCCTAACAATGAAAATGTTAAAGCAGACAAGGTACTTGAAATAAATATAAATAATGATATGTTTAAAGTACTTAAAGGTTGCTTTGACACTGACAAAGATAAATTAGATCTATATACTAATATATTGTATAATCAAGCTCTACTAATTGAGGGATTACCAATTAGTGATCCAGTAGAATTTACAAACAATATATGCAAAGTAATGGTATAACTCAGGTATATTTTAATGAAAATTGAAACAAATTTATGGGCAATAAATGAATATTAATTCATTTATAGCTCATTTTTACTAGTAAATAAAATTTGTTCTTAAATTTGCTTATTTAACATTATAAGGGAGGGAAATACTTATTATAAAACTCATTGCAACTGATATGGATGGTACATTATTAAATGATAAAGGGAATATAGATGAAAAAATATTTGATTTGATACGTGATTTAAAAAAGAAGGATATACAATTTGCAGCAGCAAGTGGTAGATTTTATTCACAACTGAGCATAAATTTTAAAAAGGTAAATACAGATATGATATTTATTGCTCATAATGGGGCTCTTGTTAAGTATAATAACAAAGGAAAGACCATATATTCAAGTAATATTGCTAAAGAAGAAATAGAGCACGTAATAAATTTAAATCCAAAGCTCGGAGAAGAAGTATTTTTAGCTGGAGAAAATGAGGCATTTGTAGTAAATCCATCAGAAGTTATTTTTAACGAACTTACAGCAGTTGATGTTCCTGTGGTAAAACTAGAATCATTTAGTAAATTAAAAAGTCCCATATATAAGATTACTTATTATATGGCAGATGGAGTAAATTTGTCTATAGTAAATCTTCTAAAAGAAAAATTGCATGAGAAACTTGAATTTGTTGTATCTGGGGATAAGTGGATAGATATAATGAATAAAGGTATAAGTAAAGGAAGCGCTATAAAAATACTTCAAGAAAAATTTGAAATAGATCAAAAAAACACAATGGTTTTTGGTGATTACTATAATGATTTGGCTATGTTTAAAGCTGCTCATTACAGTTATGCAATGAAAAACGCACCTGAAGATGTAAAAAAGCATGCGAACTTTATTGCAGAAAGTAATAATGACCATGGAGTTTATAATGTTATAGCATCTTTGTAGAAACGGTAAAAAAGAGGACAAGTAGTATAATTCTGTAATATAAAAGTTTATTAAATAAATTATAAAAAGGAGAAATTATATGATTACTATAGTTGCAAAAAATTCAATAAAGCAGGGAAAAACAGAGGAATTTAAAAATTTAGCAGAAAAACTTATTAATGAAAGCAGAAAAGAAAAAGGAAATGTATCTTATACTTTATATCAAGATGCTAATGATAACAATATATTTACATTCATTGAAGAGTGGGAAAATGAGGATATAATTAAGAGTCATAACGCATCAACACATTTTACTTCTATTGTACCTAAATTTGCAGATTTAATAGAAAAAAAATCAGAGATTAATTTATATAAAAAAATAAAATAAATAATAAGGGTGCTCAAATGAAAAAAATAGTTAAGCTTAAAAAAGTTACAATTGGTGAGGGGCTACCTAAAATTTGTATTCCAATGGTAGGAGAAACTATTTCAGAACTTTTAGGGGAAGCAGAAATTTTAAAAGATATCGATTTTGATGTGTTAGAATGGCGTGTAGATTTTTTTAAAGACGTTGCCAATATAGATAATGTAAAAAAAGCATTACAGGGCATTCGAGCAGTACTAGGTGAAAAACCAATTATATTTACTTTTCGCACAGCTAAAGAGGGTGGCCAGAAAGAAGTTACTACAGAATTTTATTTCGCTTTAAATAAAGCAATTGTCACGTCAAAACTTGTTGAAGTTATAGATGTTGAGTTATTAAGTGATGAGAAAGATGTATTAGAATTAGTAAATATAGCTCATAAAAACGGCATATTTGTTATTATATCTAATCATGATTTTGAAAAAACACCAGAAAAAGAGGAAATTATATCAAGGTTATGTAAGGCCCAAGAATTAGGTGGAGATATTCCTAAAATTGCAGTAATGCCTACTTGCGCCGCGGATGTGATTACGCTTTTAGATGCAACTCGTATTATGAATGAAAAATATGCAAATGGCCCAATTATATCAATATCAATGGCACAAAAAGGGATTATTAGTAGATTATCAGGTGAATTATTTGGTTCAGCGTTAACATTTGCTGCTGCTAAGAAAAGTTCTGCACCTGGTCAAATTACTGCTTTAGAGCTACGTAAAATCATAACGTTACTACATAAGAAAATATAAGAAAATAAAAGAAAATAAAAAGGGAAAGAGCTACTTAATTTAAGTAGTTCTTTCCCTTTTTATTGTATCAGTTACTAACCATTAAAAATGTTGAAGCTATTTTAATGTAATTTATTATTAGATTATTTTTTTTTGAATATGATATCGATATAAATATAATATCTATTAAGATTTGCAGAAAAAACACGATAAATAGTGTAAACGTTGTTATTATAAAATAATCACCATAATTATTATAAAGAATGGAGTGAATATAATGAAAAAAATAAGTACTAAGATAATTGCGCTAAATGTTTCAGTTGTATTATTAACTGCACTTTTAATTGGAGGATTTGCGACGTACAGAATGTCAGTCTTGAGTAAAAACACTATATCGACAATAGACACTACAGTTAGGAAAGATTATGATGAAAAAATTAAATATCAAGTTGAAAATGTAATAACAATGCTAGGAGGCATTGATAAAAAATATCAATCCGGAGAAATAAGTTTGATAGAAGCTAAAAAACTCGGCGCAGATTTAATACGTGAGATGAAATATGGCGATGGAGGTTATTTTTGGGTAGATACAGTTGATGGAGACAATATTGTGCTTCTTGGTGGTGCATCAGAAGGTAAAAACAGATATGATTTAAAGGATGTAAAAGGTAAAAGCATAATTAAAGAAATTATTGCAAATGGTTTAAAAGAGAACGGTGGATATACAGATTATTGGTTTGCTAAAAAAGGGGAAAAAGTTGCAGCTCCAAAGAGAAGCTATAGTAAGGCTTTTAAAGACTTTAATTGGGTTATAGGTACAGGAAACTATGTTGATGACATTGACAAATTTGTTGGGACTGAAAAGGCTATTCTACTCAAAGCTTTTATAAATAGTGTAACTAATTTTATTATTTTAGCAGTTGCTGTTATTGGATTATCAATATTTATATCCTTTTATTTTAGTAAGAAAATATCAAATCCTATTTTAAAGATAAGTAAGCTTGTGGATAAAACAGCGAAACTTGATTTATCGTATGATAAAAATTTTGAATTAATTTTAAAATATAAAGATGAAACAGGGATTATTGCAAAATCTGTCATTGATTTACGAAGTGCACTAAGAGAAATAATTGTTGATTTAAAAGAAAATTCCATAGAGGTTCTTCAATATTCAAAAACTATGGCACTGGTTACTAATGAGACTGTTCAATCTATAGAAGCTGTATCTGTGGCAATTGAGGAATTAGCAAAAGGAGCTACAAACCAAGTGCAAGATGCGCAAAGTGGTGCAAATGAACTTACAAGTCTTACACTCGAAATTAGTACTGCTGTAAATAGTTCAGGGTTATTAAAAGATTATTCTAACGAAACTAAGTTAGTTAATGCACAAGGTCTTAGCTCTATGAAGTTACTTACTGAAAAATTCAAGGAAAGTAGCAATTCAAATGAAGAAGTCGTAGAAAATATATCTACACTTCAAAATAAATCAAACTCTATCGGAAAAATTATAAATACTATAAAAGAGGTAGCAGAACAAACAAATCTTTTGGCATTAAATGCTGCAATTGAAGCCGCTAGAGCTGGTGAAGCTGGAAAAGGATTTGCAGTAGTAGCTGATGAAGTAAGAAAACTAGCAGAAAAGACTGAAGAAGCCACAAGTGAAATTACAAATATGATCGGTGAAATTCAAGGAGAAATCAGTAATGTAACAATGAATATAAATAAGGGAGTAAATATTAATAAAGAGGCAAATTTATCGATGGATTTATCACAAAAATCATTTAATATCATAGAAAAATCTATTATTAATATGATTACTCAAATAGATACTTTGGTTTCAAATATTAACAAGGTAGATAAAAATAAAGATAAGGTATTGTTATCTATAGAAGGAATGTCTGCAGTGTCTGAAGAATCTGCAGCTTCAACCCAGGAGATATCTGCATCTATGGAAGAGCAAACAAGTGCTATGGAGGATATATCAAATACTGCTGATAACTTTGAGAAGATTGTAGCTAAGTTAGATGAAATAGTACAGAAATTCATACTGTAATATGGATAAATTTAAAATAGCAGAAGTTGCGAATAAACATTAACTTTCTGGCTTAATCTACTAATAGAAAGGGGGGAGTTTTTAATGCCCAATAAAGCTACAAAAATGAATATACAGCATGATCTAAATAAGAAACATAATAAACCGGGAATTAAGGATGCTCAAGGTGAAGCAGTTAATAATAAACCAATTAAAGAAGCAAAACATACTTTTCGTTAAGAAAAGAGCCTATAGGGCTCTTTTTTATGTTATAAAATCATTTGTTGTTTTTATTTCCTCGAAATCCATAATTAGTCGAAACGGTTCTTCCAATACTGTTAATTTTACCGGTTATGCATCCCCTACAATGAGAGGGAGTATCTCCAGTACAAATTTTACCAGGGTATAGTGCATAATATTTTCTGTATTCACCTTCTGTAACATTAGGCATAACTACATTAGCACCACTTTGAAGTGCCATCAGCCTTCCATTTTTATTTAAAGACTCCATAGCAGTTGTTGCAGGTATGTTAATATCTGGTAGAAGCAAACGTGTTATAGCCATAACTTTAAGGGCCATAATTAGCTCACGACCATGGCAATTTGCAAGTGGTGTATCTTCATTAGGAATGAAAGGACCTATTCCTAACATGTCAGCATTAATTTCTTTGAAAAACAATATGTCATCCGCATATGATTCTATGGTTTGATTTGGGAGACCAACCATAACGCCTGTACCTACTTCATAACCTAATTTTTTTAGGTTCTTTAAACAATTAAGTCTGTACTCGTGACTCATGCCAGGATCTAGCTCTTCATAAAGTTTCTTATCAGTTGTCTCAATTCTTAAAAGATATCTATCAGCACCAGCATCTTTAAAGGCTTTATACTCATCATAAGTTTTTTCGCCTAGACTTAAAGTTAAAGCTAAACCTAAAGCCTTGATATCTTTTATTATTTTGATGATTTTGTTCACGGTATAATAATCATCTTCTCCACCTTGAAGTACAATTGTTTTATAGCCAAAAGATTTAGCCTTAGTTGCAAAGTCTAAAATTTGTTCATGTGTTAATCTATATTTAACTAAATTTTTATTATCTCGCCTGAGTCCACAGTAAAGGCAGTTGTTCTTGCATATATTGGTAAATTCAATAAGCCCACGAAGATGAACATCGTCACTCACATATTTTTTTCGAACTTCGTCTGCCGCATTAAACAATTCTTGGTTCATATCATTGTTTTTTAAAATATCAATGATTTCTAGTTTACTTAAGTTATGTTCAATTTTAGCTCTATTTATTATTTCCAATAAATTAATCATTAGTTGCTACCTCCTAATATTTATGCTTAACCTCTTTAAAGTACAAAACAATTATAAAGTATTTTGTCACTAACGTATAGTGTTAAGACTATCATAATATTATATAAAATATATGTAAATATAAAATAAAGAAAATATTTTAATAAATTAGCAATTTAGAGGAATACTAGTTAAATAATTCTTCAAAATTCGAAGTAATAATATTAGACAAGAATAATATTGACTTAACTTGCGAAAAATGATAATATGAAATTAGATTTAATTGTATACAATTAAATTGGAAATAATAAAACTTAAGGGGAGATTATACATGAACAAAGTTGAAATTTATACAAGTAATAGTTGCGGATTTTGTCATTTAGCTAAGGAATTTTTCGAAGAAAATAACATTGAATATACAGAGCATAATATTTCTGAAAATTTAGAAGCAAAAAAAGCGCTTATAAAAAAAGGATATAGATCAGTACCAGTAATAGATATTAATGGACAAGAAATGATTGGATTTGATAAGGAAAAAGTGGTTGCTATATTAGGACTTTAAAAACAATAAATATATGGCATAAAAAGAAGCTAGTAATAGCTCCTTTTTATTGTCTAAATATAATTTAGTGTTAGAAACAAAAAAGTATTGACATGAATAAAGTTAGCTGATATACTTTAGAAAGTAGTCACATAGTGACGAATATATATAGTTTTTATCGGTCTTTGAAAATTAAACAGAAAAATAGGTAAAGAAATAAAATAATATTTTATTTTAACCAGTCAATTACTTTAATAAAAGTAATATTTTAGTCGTAAGACTAAAAAGTATGTAATGAGCTTGCGTACCAACTTAACAGTTGGCGCAGATTAATTATTTCAACTAAAAAAGTGTAAACTTTTAAATTGAGAGTTTGATCCTGGCTCAGGACGAACGCTGGCGGCGTGCCTAACACATGCAAGTCGAGCGATGCGATCCTTCGGGATCAATTAGCGGCGGACGGGTGAGTAACACGTGGGTAACCTGCCTCAAAGAGGGGAATAGCCTCCCGAAAGGGAGATTAATACCGCATAATATGTTTTGATCGCATGATCTTAACATCAAAGGAATTTTTCGGAATTTCACTTTGAGATGGACCCGCGGCGCATTAGCTAGTTGGTGAGGTAAAGGCCCACCAAGGCAACGATGCGTAGCCGACCTGAGAGGGTGATCGGCCACATTGGAACTGAGACACGGTCCAGACTCCTACGGGAGGCAGCAGTGGGGAATATTGCGCAATGGGGGAAACCCTGACGCAGCAACGCCGCGTGAATGATGAAGGCCTTCGGGTTGTAAAGTTCTGTCTTCTGGGACGATAATGACGGTACCAGAGGAGGAAGCCACGGCTAACTACGTGCCAGCAGCCGCGGTAATACGTAGGTGGCAAGCGTTGTCCGGATTTACTGGGCGTAAAGGATGCGTAGGCGGACATTTAAGTCAGATGTGAAATACCCGAGCTTAACTTGGGTGCTGCATTTGAAACTGGGTGTCTAGAGTGCAGGAGAGGTAAGTGGAATTCCTAGTGTAGCGGTGAAATGCGTAGAGATTAGGAAGAACACCAGTGGCGAAGGCGACTTACTGGACTGTAACTGACGCTGAGGCATGAAAGCGTGGGGAGCAAACAGGATTAGATACCCTGGTAGTCCACGCCGTAAACGATGAATACTAGGTGTCGGGGGTCGAACCTCGGTGCCGCCGTTAACACATTAAGTATTCCGCCTGGGGAGTACGATCGCAAGATTAAAACTCAAAGGAATTGACGGGGGCCCGCACAAGCAGCGGAGCATGTGGTTTAATTCGAAGCAACGCGAAGAACCTTACCTAGACTTGACATCCCTTGCATAACTCAGAGATGAGTGAAGTCCTTCGGGACAAGGTGACAGGTGGTGCATGGTTGTCGTCAGCTCGTGTCGTGAGATGTTGGGTTAAGTCCCGCAACGAGCGCAACCCTTATCATTAGTTGCTACCATTAAGTTGAGCACTCTAGTGAGACTGCCCGGGTTAACCGGGAGGAAGGTGGGGATGACGTCAAATCATCATGCCCCTTATGTCTAGGGCTACACACGTGCTACAATGGTGAGTACAAAGAGATGCAAGACCGCAAGGTGGAGCCAAACTCAAAAACTCATCCCAGTTCGGATTGTAGGCTGCAACTCGCCTACATGAAGCCGGAGTTGCTAGTAATCGCGAATCAGCATGTCGCGGTGAATACGTTCCCGGGCCTTGTACACACCGCCCGTCACACCATGAGAGTTGGTAACACCCGAAGTCCGTGAGGTAACCGTAAGGAGCCAGCGGCCGAAGGTGGGATCGATGATTGGGGTGAAGTCGTAACAAGGTAGCCGTAGGAGAACCTGCGGCTGGATCACCTCCTTTCTAGGGAGTAGATATAGAGACTTCGGTCTTTATAATAGAAGAATTTAATTATTCTTCAAAATATCTATTGTAATTACTCGTTCCTATTTTTCTGTTTAATTTTGAGAGACTAATAATAAAAAATATAATGAGCAATCATAATCACGTTTAGTGTTTATAATTGCTCATTTTTTTTTGAGTAAAATTATAATTATTTTTTTGAAAATGATTTGAGGATATATATTTTTAGTTTTTGCAAATACTATATGCAAGAGATACAATAAATATTTTGTATCCAAAATAGGTAAGAGGAGATGTTATTTTGGAGAATGATAATAATAAAAAAGTAAGTAAAGAAAAACAATATGTTGAGAAGAAAAATGGAGATACGAAAACTTTTATAAGTGAAGTTCAGGAATTTAACAAACCAGAAGATTATGATGAAGCATTTAAGGAGTATTATCCTGAACAAAGCTAGATTGGTTAATTAAAGAGTCAAGCTCTATAATAGAGCTTGACTCTTTAATATTTTTATAGCATATTTTTTAGAGTTAAAAATTTATAAATTTACTTTTTAATGCTGGGTTTGTTGCAATAAGTTTATGAATAGAAAATCCGACAAAACAATTAAATACAGACGTAGGAAGTACTATTGATACAAAGAGTGCTAAAAAGGGTGCAGGTAACCCAAATAGAAAGAGAGCTGAGCTTAAAAAAATACTACCACTTACTATAGTTCCAAGAAAATAAATACTTGATAATTTAAGCGATGAATTAGATTTTAGGCTTTTATATATAAAATATACAATTATTGAAGTAATTGTTTTATCTATAATGCTAGGAAGTTGCCCGCCTGGGAAAGTGGTGGTTAAAGCGCATAAAACACCGGCAACTATCCCTGTTATTAACGCAATTTTAAAATCTTTTGTAATTGTTATGGATAAAATCATAAATACCAATAATAAATCTGGTTTCATACCTAAAAATATACCTGGTGTAATTTGATGCAATATAAGACCTATTGCCAGTAATAGAGAGGTTATTATTATTTTATTTGTTTTCATAAAAAGCATCCCCTTTTCAAAATAATTAAGATTTATTTGTTTTAATATTATTTCAGAAGCTAGTATCTTTCAGCACATCAAATTGATCACCACCTTTATATTAATTATTAAAATAAAAAAAACCTCCGCCCTATATTAGGGCGAAGGATATTCGCTATACCACCTAAATTATGCTGAAAAATAAGCATATTTTATATTTCGAGTACTAAAATACTCTAGCCCTTTTAACAGTGGGCATCCGGTAACTACTACACTCAGAATTTGAGTTCGGGTTACTTCTAGCAGGTCCATTCACTAAAGTTATCAATACTGAGATTACACTATCCTCAGCTCTCTGAAATTGCATTACTTTAATTACTCTTCCTGTTCAGTGAATTTATAATATAATTAATAACTTTACTTTGACAAGTCATTAAATTCTATAAGATTACAAAAATTATAACATTTAAATTAGTAATTGTAAATATATTTTTTTAAGTTTATAATAACTGTAAATGTAGTAAAAATAAGGAGGCGAATAATTATGTTAGGCACAATTGTAAATTCATTATCAATAATAATTGGCGGATTTATAGGTTCATCATTTAAAAATAAAATTTCTGATACATATACTGAAACAATTATGAAAGGTCTAGGGTTATGTGTAATACTTATTGGATTAAAAGGTGCATTACAGGTAAATAACATATTATTACTAATCATTAGTGTAACGCTTGGAACTCTTATTGGTGAAATAATAAAAATTGAGAAAGGTATTGAAAACATTGGAGCTTTACTGGAAAGTAAAGTATCAAGTCAGAGTGGAATAGCAAATGGCTTTGTAACAGCAAGTTTGGTATTTTGCGTAGGTGCAATGTCTATAATGGGCTCACTTGAGAGTGGTCTTTCTAAAAATTATAATATACTTTATGCTAAATCTTTGTTAGATGGTATATTTGCAATTATTTTTTCATCAACATTAGGTGTTGGAGTATGTTTTTCTGCGATTTCAGTATTTGTATATCAGGGGATTATAACTTTAACAGCTTCTCTTATGAAACAATTTTTAATAACATCTGTTGTAAATGAAATGTCTGCTGTTGGGGGATTATTAATTGTAGCAATCGGTGCAAATATGCTTGATATTAAAAGAATAAAAGTTGGTAACATGCTTCCAGCAATATTTATTCCTCTTTTATATTATATATTTAAATGCATTATAAGTAGTTTTACATAAAAGAAAAGAGTTTAGCAATGGAAATATTGCTAAACTCTTCTCTTTTGTAGCAGTGTTTTATTGAAATTCTATAGTAGTTTTATCAAGCCAAGTCCATTCTGGTTTAAATACTTTTACATCTTCTAGAAGTTGGAAGAAAGCCACATCGGCTAATTTTGCTTCTATTAGTACATCAAAATCTATTCCTAAAGGAATGCATTTCTCAATAAATTCAATGAATGATGCTGCATCAAGGTTATCAGCGTGTTTTTTATCTTTTTCTCCAGTTTTTGGACTAGAAAAATGTACCTTAGGTGGTAAAGGTTGACCTTCCCAAGTGGCGAATATATCTTTTAACATAGGTTCTAGGTCGTCACCGCCATTGTTACAGTTGTGATGATGTACATCTAGTACCATAGGTGCCTTTATTTCTTGGCAGATATTTAATACTTCTTTTGTAGTAAAACTTTTGTCATCATTTTCAAATATTAGCATATCTGTTATTTCTTTTGGTAAGTTATTAAAATTCTTAAAGAATCTTTCTGTAGCAGCAAGTTTTCCGCCTTCCTTACCTCCAATATGTAATACCATTTTTCCTAAAGGATAATTAATATCTTTAAAAAGATTTGCATGAAACTGTAAACTTTTTATAGTGCTTTTTATTACTTCTTCCTTAGAACTGTTTATAACATTAGATTCATCTGGATGAGTATCTACCCTTAAATTATTATTGTTAATATAATTTCCGAGCCATTCAAAATCCATTTTTAAAATTCTTCTAAACTCCCAATTAGTAACTTCTGGATGTATTGCTAAAGGTATTAAAGCAGAAGTTATTCTATAAAAGTGGACATCATTTTTTACAGTGTATTCCAGAATTTTATGCAAATCATTAACATTTGAAACTGCTACCTTTTGTAGCTTTTCAAGCTTATCCCTATCAGTCGATTGTTTTGTATATGTAGAAAAAGTTACAGTGCTTGCGGAAGTTATTTTAGCTGATTTTAATGCTGTAGCCACATATCCTAATCTTATTTGCATAATATCACTCCTCATATAATATAGTTATACCGTTGAATAAAAATTAAAATATTTCTAATAACTAATATTCATCAATACATTTAAATTGTAGTACTATCATATCAAAATCTATTCTATAAATTAAAATATACTTTAATTTGTATAATCTTATGGCTATCATATTATCTATAATAAAGTTAATTTACAAATATTGTATGTTAAATATTGAGTAAAGGTCAGAAAACTTACTGGCGAGATAGTTTCCTATTAATCTCCATAATGTAAAAACAAATACAATATTTTAAATGATTCTTAAGAATACTTTATTAAATAAATATAATATCTAAATAGATTTAAGAACGAACCCAAATTTAATCATATCACATAACTATAGTGTATGTAAAACAATATACACATAATTGAATAAATATTTGCATAGTGGGGGAGGTTTATTGAAGAAAAGTTAAAAAAATCTTAAAGTATGAATATTATTTATTTTCCATTGGAAGCCCAATAGTTATTTTTGTGCCCATTTCAAGTTCGCTTTCTACTAGAATTGATCCATTATGTTTGCCTATGATCCATTTTGAGATAGATAGACCAAGGCCTGTTCCACCACTTTCTTTTGCTCTTGATTTATCACACCTATAAAATCTAGTGAAAATATGGGGAAGATCGTTTTTCGCGATACCAATGCCTGTATCTATAATTTCAATTGTTAAATTACTATTTTTGATATAACTATTTAATTTAATAGTTCCGCCAATGGGGGTATACTTAATACTATTGTCAATGAAAATTCGTAATGCTTGTTTTAATAAATTTTTATCTGCATAAATAGATAACTCTTCATTAATGTCACTTGAAATTTCATGATTTGCGTCAATTAGTTTAGTCTCCTTGATGATTTCATTTATTAATTCATTTATACAAAAATTTTCCTTATATACTTTTTGTGTTTTCTTATCACTTCTTGCAAGGAAAAGAAGCTTTTCTACTAGTTGCTGCATATTGTAGGACTCACTTTTAATAGCTGTAATTGATTCGTCGAGTACTGCTTTGTCATCTTTTCCCCAACGGTATAACATATTAGCATAACCTTGTATAACTGCAATAGGTGTTCTAAGTTCGTGAGATGCATCTGATACGAATTGATTTTGCATTTCATAGGAATTTTGAATCCGATTTAGCATCTCATTAAAAGTTTCTGCTAGTTGCTTTAATTCATCGTGAGAAGTACTAACATTTAGCCTTTTTTCCAAAGCATTAATTGAAATAGCCCTTGTTGCTTTTGTCATATTTTTTATAGGTAAAAGCATTTTTTTACTAGCTCTAGAACCAAAACCTAATGTAATAATTAAAGAAAATACATTTACAACAAAAATAATTGCTGCGAAAATAGCCAAATATTCATTTTCTTTATTTAAAGTTTTAGAAGTTTGAATGAAAAAGATTTTATTATTAAGTTTAAGTTTAGTGGTAACAAAAATAAGTTCTTGGTTTAGGTCAGTGATTACTGGGCTAGCTTTGGTATCCTTATGGAAAGATATATCCTTTTTATCGTTTTGACTGGAATAAACAAGATTTTCATTCTCATCAAATACATTCAAGGTAACATATTCTATATTAGCAAAAGCACTATAATTAAAACTTTGAAGACCTTTGTCTGATTTTGCATAATTAATAGCTACTGTGCTATATTTAGTAAGGTCGCTTTTTGCTTCATTAATTAAAAAAAACCTAAATCCAATAATTAAACTAACACTTAATATAAATAGTGTACTAGAAAAAATGAAAGTATACACTGCAGTCATCTTAAAACTAATTGAAAACCTTAGTCTCTTATGAATTGTGTAAACTAATTTTCTTAATAATTTTGGTGTAAAGTTTAATATTATTACGAGCATTCTTAAGAGTAATCTGAAGCATTTTATTATAATTTTAAAGATAAATCGTAAATTATTCATCTTTTAAAAGATATCCCACCCCTCGCACTGTATAAATAAATTTCTTGCTAAATCTATCATCTATTTTACTTCTTAAATATCTTATGTATACATCTACTACATTAGTATCACCCATATACTCATATCCCCATACTATATCTATAATTTTGTTTCTTGTAAGTACAATATTTTTATTATCTACTAGTAATTTAAGTAAATCAAATTCTGTCTTAGTTAGATCTATAGAGTTGTTATTAAAACTAACCATATGTTGATCCAAGTCTATGATTAGCTCTCCAACAGATAATATATTTGAACTTTTATTTACTTGCGTGTTCTTTTTTAATGCTGTTCTTATTCTTGCAAGTAATTCTTCAATCGCAAAAGGTTTAGTCATATAATCATTTGCACCTATGTCAAGGCCAGTAACTTTGTCCATTATCTCATCTTTCGCTGTAAGCATTATGATGGGGATATCTGATACTTGCCTTAGTCTTCTTAACACTTCTAGACCATTTAAAGAAGGCAACATAATATCAAGAAGTATAAGATCAAAGACTTCATTCATAGCCTTATCTAAACCCTCACGTCCATCATGGCTTTGTGAAACTATATAACCTTCATACTTTAGCTCGAGTTCAAGAAATCGTGCTATTTTTACCTCATCTTCAATTATTAAAATTTTTTGTTCATTCATATATAACTATACCTCCAAAACATATTATATTAATTTTATGATAATAGTATTATTATATATTATTTTGAATATAATTGCAGACAATCAGACTTATGTAATAAATTTTTTTTAAAAAAAACAACCTACATTAGCAAAATGTAGGTTGTTATAAGTTTTACTCAGTTTTTAGCTCCTCGTTAATTTTTGTAGTTACCTTATTAACAACAACAGACACTTTATCAAAGATTTTGTTCACCTGGGAATCCTCATTGTTTTTCTTTACAATTCTTATTTTGTGATTAGTTATTATTGCGAGTATTAATCCTACAATTACTATGGGGGCAGCTGATATAGATATAATAAAAGCTAATGTTACGCAGATATTTAAAACCACATTATCGTTTTTTTTAATTATTAATTTTGTTTCATTGCCTTTTTTTATAAGTGATTTTATATTTTTAAAAAATGTGTTATTAGTACAAGGTTTTTCATCTGGCTTAATTTTCTTTTGTTTTTCAAGATATATTAAGGATTCAATGAGATTACCCTCATTTTGCTCTAAGGCATTTTTAGCATCCTCATAACTTACATTTGCTCTTTTTCTTAATTCATCAATTTGTTCTAAATCTATTGACATATTTATTCCTCCCTTTTTAATTTAGTAGATAACAATTTTATGTCACTGTAGCTGTTTATTTGTTTTCTATGTCTTTATTATAAGACCCCAGAATTAAAGAATTATTAGTAGAAGATTAGAATTGCATTAGAATATATCACTGTTAAATAAATAAATTTACAGTATTTTTAAAATTATAATATGAATTGTAGTCTTAATCATGGTATAATATAGACTTATGAGCTAAAAATTCATTTAAGGTATACTTAAAATTATATATGAAACAAGAGAGGAAGTTAAAATGAGTAACATGAAATTTGAGGAATTTAAAATCAGTGAGGAAATATTAAAAGCAATTAAGAATTTAGAATATAAAAAACCTTCAGATGTACAAGCAGCTGTAATACCTATAGCTCTTGAAGGCAGAGATATTATAGTAAAATCACAAACTGGTAGTGGAAAAACAGCTGCATTCGCTATACCTCTTTGCGAAAGTGCTGATGTAGGGGAAACTGAGCCACAAGCTTTAGTATTAACACCTACTAGAGAACTAGCACTTCAAGTAAGTCAAGATATAACAAATATAGGAAGATATAAAAAGATTAGAGCAATAGCTGTTTTCGGTAAGCAACCAATAGAAATGCAAAAGAAACAACTTAAGCAAAGAGTACATGTAGTAGTAGGTACACCAGGAAGAACTCTAGACCATATTGAAAGAGGTACTATTAATTTGGAAAAGATAAAATACCTAATATTAGATGAAGCAGATGAAATGCTTAGCATGGGCTTTATAGAACAAGTGGAAGAGGTTATCAAGGCTGTCCCTAAAAACAGAGTTACTATGTTATTTTCAGCAACAATACCGGAGTCTATTGAAGCAATTTGTAAGCAATATATGGTTAACCCTGTTAAAGTAGAAATAAATCCTGAAAAGTTAACAGTTGAGAAAATCGATCAAATATGTTATGAGGTAGATGAGGATAAAAAGTTCAGTTTACTAAAGAGATTGCTTTATATTGAAAATCCAGATTCCTGCATTGTATTTTGCAGAACAAAAGAAAATGTTGACGAAATTACTGTTCAAATGAAGAACCGTCATTATTCATGTATTAAGATACATGGAGGTATGATTCAAAATGATAGATTAGATGCTATGGAAAGATTTAGAAAAGGTGAATTTAGATTCTTAGTGGCTACAGATGTTGCTGCAAGGGGAATAGATGTTGAAAACATAACTCATATTATAAATTATGATTTACCACTTGAAAGAGGTAATTATGTACATAGAATAGGTAGAACTGGGCGTGCTGGAAAAAAAGGAAAGGCTATAACTTTCGTTACTCATAATGAAAATAGATTCTTGCAAGCCATAGAACAGTATATTGGTATGGATATACCAAAAGGGTCAATTCCAACAAAGGAAGATTCAGAGCCTTTTAGGATAGCATTTTATGAAAAACATGATGCTAAACCTATTATTAAAAAGACTAAATTATCAAATTTTAATAGTGATATAATGAAAATGTATATCAGCGCAGGAAAAAAGAAAAAAATAAGGACTCTGGATATTGTAGGTACTATTTGCAATATAGAAGGAGTTAGTTCTGATGACATAGGTATTATAGATATTCAAGATAGTTTTTCACATGTAGATATTATGAATGGAAAGGGTGATTTAGTGTTAAAATCCCTTAAAAATGGTACAATAAAAGGAAAAACTATTAGGGTTGAGAAAGCTAATAAATAGTATTTAACGACTACACTATATTTAAAAGAGACTTAAGTAGATTATCTAATTAAGTCTCTTTTTACTATTGCATATGAGTGTATAATTTACTAGTTCAATGGAACAAAAATTGGACTAACATGTATTTTTCCGATTTATACTGTAACAAAATATTCAGTAGGATTTTCATTTAAATTGTTAGTTTTTAAATCCTCGTAAAAGTTTGCAAAAGAAGCATACATATAAGGTGTTAACCATAAATATCCTATATACAAGGATAAAATTCCAAGTATTCCCCAACCTATGAAGCTTAATTGAAGGCAAAACAACTTCCATTTATGACCTTTCATCATTTTCTTGCTCATTTTTAAAGCATCCATAGCACTTAAGTCTGGGTTGTCGCTTAATATATAAAACACCAAAAAATAACTATAAGATGCAATTATTCCGGGTATTATAAGGAGCAAAGTCCAAAGGAAAACAAATATAGTTATTAATAATTGCGCAAGTACTGCTGAAGAAAAATTGTTAAAACCATCAAAGAGATTTTCAAACATAAAAGGTTCATTTCTAACGATTTTTAAAAAACAAGTTACAAAACCTAAAGTTATAGGACCAACTAATAATATGAGTATAATTGGACCTATGAATGGAATTAAAGCAATAATACCACATACTACTGATATCATTATACTATATAGTAAACATAATAAAACAGCGTTGCCCCACTTTCCCTTGAGTTGTTCTCTTGCGGAGCGTCTAAAATCTGAACTTGTTTTAATAGAGTGATTGTCGAATTCCATATGTTCCTCCTTAAAGTAGTGATAATTATCTTATACGTATTCTATAATAATCCCATTAAGTATATTAATGAATAATTTTCCACAAAATTATATAAGATTTTACAAAATATAATACGTTGACAAAGGTTAGTTTATCATAGTGTACTAATATATGCCAGCAGAACTATATATAATACTACATTTATGAATATTTTTTAATAATTTGTAAAGTATATATTTGATTAGAAGTATTTTACAAAGACTCATATATGAAAAGTAATATGTGTTCTTATTTTTTACATTTCAAGTGACAACATACGTTATGATTTGAAAGAATAACCATAGAGTTATAATATTATTTATAATAATAATTCAAATTTTCTTTGATATGTGTTAAAATGTTAAAGTTGTGGAAAAGATTTGTTAAAGGGTGATTTTTTTAAATAAACAACTAGGATTTATAGAATATATTAATTGTAATATAGATGATAAATAATATTACCTGTTAAAAAGGAGAGCTATAATGAAAACATTTCAAGATTTAGTAAATGAGACTTTAGATGTCCAAGATTTAGAAGAATTAGAATCGGCAGCAGATTTATTTCAGTTTGGTATTGAAAAAGGATATTATAATAAACGCCAAGCGGATCAATTTAACGTTACCTATTGGAAAATGAAAAATAAGTGCTTGGCTTATGAAGTTGCCAAAGAAATAAAAGGTAATAAATTAGATATAATTACTATGGTTACTAGTGCTCCAACAGAAATAAAAGATAACATACGAGAACTTACTAATTATGTAAATGGTCGAGTTAAAGCTTTGAAGGGCAAAATGAACGGTATTAGATAGTAGTGATATTTTATAAATAATAATGTTAAGAATAGAGGTATATATTGTTATAATTAAGTAATTATAATAGTATATACCTTTGTCTATATAATCCTAAATTTTAAAACAAGAAATTGATTTTATAATAATTCTTTAAATGTTCAAAAAAACTATTGCATATGACGTAACGTAATGTGTTAATATAATTATAGAGCCATTAATTAAATATGGTTATTGATCAAATGTCCATAATTAGGAGTGATCATATTGGAAAAGAATGAACCCGATTTTTTTACAATTGGTGTATTCGCAGAAAAAGCCGGTGTTACCTTAAGGACACTTAGGTATTACGACAAAATCGCTTTAATGAAACCAAGTTCATATAGCGAAGCGGGGCACAGATTATATAGTAATCAGGATTTTGCAAGGCTTCAGCAAATTTTGACTTTGAAGTTTATTGGATTTTCTCTAGATGATATCAAGCAAATAGCGCAAAGTGATGTGACAGACAAAAATTTTGTGAAATCTTTGGAAATACAAAAAAAGATTATGAAGCAAAGAGTTCAACATACTTTAATGGTAATTAAGGCAATCGATGAAGCAATTGAAATGGAGAATAAAACAGATGTAAGTTGGGATAAGTTTACTAACATTATAAATGTTATAAATTCGGATAAAAAATTACTTGAGCAGTATGAAAATGCCTCGAATTTAAGAGCTAGAATGAACATCCATGAGAGATTTAGTGTAAACAAATATGGATGGATGAAATGGTATTTTGAAAAACTAAATCTACCTAATAAGTCCACAATTCTTGAACTTGGATGTGGTGATGCTACTTTATGGAAAAAAAATAAAGATAACCTTCCTAAAGAACTCGATATAACATTGAGCGATTTTTCTAAAGGAATGTTAAATGATGCTAAGGTAAACTTAGGCAAAGAGTTTGAAAATTTCAAGTTTCAAATTATAGATGCAGAGGATATACCCTGTGGTGATTGTAGTTTTGACATTGTAATTGCAAACCATATGCTTTATCATGTGGAGAATATAGGTAAAGCATTGTCTGAAATATACAGAGTATTAAAACCTGGAGGATGTTTTTATTTTTCAACAGTTGGAGAAAATCATATGATTGAAATTAGAGATATAATGATTAAATTTAAATCAGAAACAATGGATATTAGAAGTTCTGATATTACTTCAAGGTTTAAACTCGAAAATGGCGTTGAAAAGCTAGAAAAATTGTTTGATAATATAGAAATGAAAAGATATAAGGATAACTTAATTGTAACAGAAGCTACACCTATTATTGATTATATTTTTTCAATGCCTGGTAATGTAAAGCAAAGTTTTAACAAGGAAAGACTTTATGAACTTACCAAATATTTAGAAGAGAGAATTGCTACAGAAGGTGGAATTTATATAACTAAGGATACTGGCTTTTTTAAGGGTCAGAGAGGTTTGTAATTTTAGAATTCATGAAAACTACGCTTTTTTCTTTTGCTTCTTAATTGTAAGATTAAAGCTAGAAATAAATAAGATAATTATTATGGTTTACAATAAAATTAAATATGAAAGGTCGGATATATATGAAAATAAAGAATATTCCTTTCTCACCACCAGACATAACAGATGTAGAGAAAAAACTTGTAATGGAGGTTTTAGATTCAGGTTGGATTACAACTGGACCTAAGACTAAAGAGTTTGAAGATAAGATTGCTAACTATTGTGATGCAAATAATACTGTAGCACTTGCAAGTGCAAGTGCATGTTTAGAACTTATATTAAAGGTTTATAACATTTGTGAGGGTGATGAGGTTATTACAACACCTTACACATATACAGCGACATCAAATGTAATACTTCATAGAGGCGTTAAACCAACATTTGTAGATGTTAAAAAAGATAGTTTTCTAATAGATGAGCAAAAATTAGCTATGGCAATTACACCAAAAACAAAAGCAATAATAACTGTAGATATAGCAGGAGTTCCTGTTGATTATGATGCTATAAGGGCAATTCTTAAAGCTAAAAATAGAGAAGATATTATATTTATATCAGATTCAGCTCACTCTTTCGGTGGAATATATAAGGGTAAAAAAGTTGGATCACAAGCTGATTTTAATGTCTTTTCATTCCATGCAGTAAAAAATTTAATAACTGCAGAAGGTGGGGCAATTACTTTTAATGATAATAAATTCAAAGGTAAGGAAGATTTAGTAAAAGAATTTAAAATAACTTCACTTCAAGGTCAGTCAAAAGATGCTTTGGCTAAGATGAAGGCAGGAGCTTGGAAATATGATATCATCACAGATGGTATGAAATGCAATATGACAGATATAAATGCAGCTATAGGTCTTGGACAACTTGGAAGATATGAAGCAATGATTACAAGGCGTAAAGAAATCTTTGCGATATATACTAAAGCTCTTAGCACTAAAGATTGGGCAATTATTCCTTTTACAAAGGATGAAATTAGAGAGACTTCATATCATTTATATACATTAAGGTTAAAAGGGTTTAAAGAAGCACAAAGAGATGAATTAATACAAAAGCTTGCAGATATGGGTATAGCTACTAATGTTCATTTTACGCCTTTACCAATGTTTACACTTTATAAAAATCTTGGTTATTCTATAAAGGATTATCCAAATGCATATAACCAGTATGCCAATGAAATAACACTTCCAGTATACTCAACACTTAAATTAGAGGATGCAGAGTACGTTGTAAACAATGTAATAAAATGCGCAGAAGCAATAATAGCTAAACAATAAAGATTAAAATGGAGGCCATATTATGAAAGTTAAATTTTTTACACCAACAAGAGAATATCAAGAGAAAAAATCAGAATTCGACAATGCTGTTCTAGGATTTATGGAAAGAGGAGTATCGATGCTTGGTAAAGAAGTAACTGACTTTGAAGAATCAGTTAAAGAATTTACTGGAGCTAAATATGCAATTGGTGTTGCATCAGGTACAGATGCCTTGGTAATGGCATCTGACATACTTGGTTTTAAAGAGGGAAAGGAAGTAATAACTTCACCATTTACTTTCTTGGCTTCAGCATCTTGCATAGCAAAAAATGGTGCTAAACCTGTATTTGTTGATATTGATGAAGAAACTTTTGGTATAGATGCCAGCAAAATCGAAGAAAAAATAACAAAGGATACTGTAGGAATTCTTCCAATCCATTTATTTTCACAAATGAGTGATATGGATAAAATTATGGATATAGCGAGTAGACACGATTTAAGAGTTCTTGAAGACTCAGCGGAATCTTTTGGTATGAGATGGAAAGGTAACGGAGCTGACTATAAACATGCAGGTACTATAGGAGATTTTGGTGTATTCTCATTTTTCCCAACAAAGACTTTAGGAGCATATGGCGATGCAGGGATGATAGTAACCAATGACGAAAACTTAGCAAACCTTGCTAAGATGTATAGAGTTCATGGAGCGTCTAGAAAATATCATTATGATTTTATTGGATATAATTCAAGACTTGATGCAATTCAAGCATCTATATTACAAGTTAAAATTAAATATATAAATGATGCAATTAAAAAAAGAGATCATATTGCAAAATTATATATGAAAAGATTACAAGAATGTGAGTTTATTAAAATACCTAAAATAATAGGTAATCAGAAATCAGTTTATTATGCATTTAATATATTAGCCGACAAGCGAGATGAGCTTTCAGAATATTTAAAAGTAAATGAAATAGGAACTAGTATTTATTATCCAATCCCACTTCATCTTCAAAAATGTTTTGCGTACCTCGGATACAAAAAAGGAGATTTCCCAATAGCTGAAAAAACATGTGAGAGCATCATTGCACTTCCTATATATCCAGAAATAACTGAGGAAGAAGTAGAATTTGTTTGTCAAACTATTAAGGAATTCTACAAGAAATAAATTATAGTGATGTTAAGGTTATGCATGCAAAATGTTATGATAGTAGAACATTTGTTAACAGAATCTAAGATGGATAGTCATAAGGAGAACATTATGGATAACGAAATAAAAGAAATGCTAATAGAAATGCAAAAGGATATTAAAGATATTAGCTTAAGGCTAAAAAATGTTGAAAATAATCAAGCGAATGTGGCAAATGCCGAACATAAAAATTGGCATATGTTAGCCGATAAATTAGGACAATATGATTTAATATTACATAAAATTTATGGGAAAAAGGCTTCTGATAAATAGAAATAGTAAATCATAAAACAATAAATAAAATAGTAGGGAGGACACTAAGAGGTGACCTCCCTACTATTTTCATTAACAAATAATTATAAATATAATGAACTTTTTAGCACATTTCTTCGTTAAAGGATTGTTAGGGGTGATTATTATTTGGATGAGGTAGAACTTATTAATAAAGCTAAGAGTGGAAATAAGAGCGCATTAAATACCCTTTTAAAAAATAATCTTAATATTTTAAAAGGATATGTTATTAAAATGGCAGGAGACCCCTATTTAGCACAAGATATTATTCAGGATGCATTGCTCAAAGCTGTACTTAATATAAACAAGTTTGAGCCTAAGGCTAAATTTTCTACCTGGTTAATAAAAATAGCTACTAATGTTTACAGAGATTATTTAAGAAAAAACAAAGGGTTTAAGTTATCAGATGAGATTTTAGTTGATAATGGTATGCAATTGGAGGACATTGTAATACAAAATTATGAGTATAAAGAGATAATGAAAATAATTTTAACGTTACCCTATGAGAAAAGAGTCGTATTTGTTTTAAAACACTATTATGGTTATAAATATGTGGAAATATCAGAAATTATAAATTGTCCCATTGGGACAGTTCGGTCAAGGCTTCATAATGCTGTCAAATATATAATAAAAGAAATTGAGAGAAAGGAGATAATATAAATGAAGGATTCGGATAGTAATGAAAATTCTTTATCTGATAAGGTTAAAAACGCTTTAATTAATGAATTGTACAATGAAGACCAGAATGATGTAGATAAAGATATAAAGTATAGTGATGAAGCTTTAAAGTTTAAAAACAAACTAAATTCTGCAGCTATAAAAATGAATGTTCTAAATGAAGATATATTTGATTTTAATATAGATACCTTAGGAATAATAGAGAAAGGAGAATCTATAAAAGAAAGCAGGAAGGCTAGTAAAGAATTTGTTTTGTTTATATTATCATCTTTTATAGTTGTTTGTTTATATGCAATAGCAATAATTAAAATCGATTACATGATATTAATTATATCTCAAGTTTTTATAACAATCATTGCTCCTTGTATAATAATACCTATTTCAGTTGCCAGAAGAAAAGAGAGTGAATTTTAGTGGGTATTTCAAGAATGAAATTAATTTTAGTACTAACGATAGCTATCCCTATTGTATTAATGGAAGGGGCTTGGGTATTTCGTGATGCAAGAAAACGTGGAGAGAAATACTATTGGTTTTGGGGAATTTTTGCATCTTTAAATACAAGTAATCTTTTTATTTATTTATTAATAACACGGGTAATATTGAAACATAATAAGACAAATAAATGAAATAAATGCTATAATTAAATGAATATATATTTATTGGGGGCGGTATTTATGACAACTAGCATGTTAAAATTTATTGCATGTATATTAATGCTAATTGATCATATAGGGGCAGTGCTTCTCCCAAGGGTTATAATCCTTAGAATGATAGGAAGATTATCATTTCCTATATTTGCTTATTTGATTGCTGTAGGGTATTCTAAAACAAACTCCTTTTATAGGTATTTATATAGGCTTTTGATATTTGCAGCAGCATCTCAATTGCCATTTTCATTAGCTTTTAGTGAACAAATTAAAATCCATAGTTTCTTTGACTTTTTAAGCTTCCTTATGGGTAGTCCAAATCTACATTTAAATATTTTCTTTACTTTATCGATTGGGCTAATTGCAATCCGTATATGGGACAAAGGGGAGTCAAAGTTTTTTAAAATAATTAGTATTTTAGCATTAGGCATAATAGCTGAAAGTTTTAATACAGATTATGGACTTTATGGAGTTGCTATTATATTATCCTTTTATATTTTTAGAGAGAGCAAATTTAAAATACTTATATCACAAATTATTGTATACTTAGTATTTAACGCATCAGGAATTTTGTTATATGTGTTTGAAATTCAAGGTAAATCAATAAATCCTAGTTGGTTTATTCAAATATTATCAATTCTATCATTGATTTTTATATTTAAATATAATGGTAAGAAGGGTAAAAATTTAAGATATGCTTTTTATGTATTTTATCCAATGCATTTATTAATATTAGGTATCATAAAAATAATGCTTGATATTAATAAAATTCTATAATACTGATGAATTGTTTAAATATAAATACTACAATTTATTAAAATTAATATAAATTGTAGTATTTATAATCAATTAAAAAATACAGTATATTACTAAAAAAATTAATTATATCACTATATGTGATAATTAATTTTTAATAGGCAATTCATCTAAGCTTTTTAATACGTAACCTTGCTTCTCCCACTGCGTTATAACATCATCTAATATTTCAGCATTGGTTTTTGATACTGCATGTAGTAACATAATTCCGCCATTGTGGGTTCTTTGCATTATACGTTTTTTTGCATCTTCATGTGATGGTTGTTTGCCTGCAAGCCAATCCATATAAGCAAAGCTCCAAAATATAGTTTTATATCCATAGTTTTTAGTATATAGGAGGGATAATTCACTATATTTACCCATAGGAGGCCTAAAATACTTGGACATTTTTTTGTGGGTAATACTTTCAAAAGCGTCTTCTACATCGGATAATTCTTTATCAAATTTTTCTTCATCTTTTATAGAGGCCATTGAGAGATGATGATTACTATGATTACATACTAAGTGCCCTTCGGTTACCATTCGTTTGATTAGATCTGGACTTGAAGTAATATATGGCTTTACTACAAAAAATGCTGCTTTTACATTATGTTTTTTAAGTATATCTAGTATTGGAGCAGTATATCCAGCTTCATAACCTTCATCAAATGTTAGATATAATACTTTTTTTGATGTATCGCCTAAATGAAAACAATCATATTTAGATATAAGTTGACTAGTTTCTTTAGGACCATCGGGTGGAGTATTATCGTTTTTAGGCTGAAAATACCAGCTATATTCTTTAGTACTTACTTCATTATGGTTTTCGGTATTATTAAAGACATTTTTAAATAAATTTACTATATCATGTGTTTTTGTATCAACAAATTTATTATATCCAATAAATTCGGTTTTTGCATGTTCACTTGAAATTTTTTTAAAACCTTTATTATAACAAACGCCTGTAAAACTATTAGCTACAATAGTTGAAGAAATAATAAGACTCATCATTTTTCCATTCATATAAATCACCTCTAATTTATTATATTTAGATAAGTTAATTATTTAATATATTACTTATTATGCTCAGTAAATGCGTAAAGATATTCATAAATCCAATGTTGTTATATTGGTAATTTTTCATTTTTTGATTAGTTTATTTAAATTTATTTTTTATATATAAAGAAGTGAAATTGCAAAATTTTATAAATGAATCAATAAAAGTTTTACTTTAAGGGAGATATTATTGTATAATATTATTATAACGACAGTGGAGGTGATTAAATGGAACTAGGTTTAAAACAACATAGAATGATTCATAGCAAACCCTCAAGATATAGTTTAATCAGAGGTGCTAAAGGAACAGGCAAAACGACTGCAGCCATTTATAGAAGCCTCTATTTAAAAAATAACTATTGTTTATACGATGATGATAAAGTGTTAATTCTTACATCTAATGAAGAGGATATAAATTCTCTTAGAAATAAATACATAGCAGCACAAGAAGAAACTAAGTTCGAGTATTTAAGTATCTTTTCTAATGAAAAAATAAAACCCCAAGTGCTTACATTAGAAAGTATTATATATAAATATTTTTTAAAATATGAAGATAGATATAAATTAAAAAAAGAAATAATTATAGAGAATGATAAGAAAAATATTATAAAAGATTGTATATTGAAAGTTAAAGATAATTATCCAAAATTAAGAATACTAAAGATCGATTATACTCAGTTTTTTATAGATGAGATAAAGTGGATTAAAAGTTGTAATTACTTGAAAGCCGATTTGTATCTACAAGTGAATAGAACAGGAAGAAAATGTGAAAAAGGTCAAGGTCCACAACGAATTAATAAAAATTCCACTGCTAGAAAAGCGATATATGAACTTATGATTATGTATAATGAAAAGCTTAATTTGAAAAACTTTGTTGATGACGAAGATGTTAATATATATGCACTGAAAATGTTACAGTCTGTTTCAATGGGCAAGTATACTCATATTATAATTGACAAAAGTGATAATTTAACTAAGGTGCAATTGGAATTTATTAATGCTCTTTATAAACAGAAATCTTATTCTACTATGACATTTCTTATTGATATAGATGGGGAATATAATGCTAATTCATGGATGGTAAAAGGCAAAAGGGTTAATATTAGGCCTCTAGGAGAAAAAGTAAAATCATATATATTTAAAAATAATTATGAATATCAAGAAAAAACCACGGAAACCCATGAGGATATAATAGTTAACAATTTGAATGTTGATGATCTAGAAAATTTTCAATATTGTGATATAAGACATGGCAGAGCATATGACTTTATGAGGGATTACAGTAGAATATCTGATATTATAGTAAATGATGAAAAAGGTGACTATGAGTACATAAATGAGGAATTAGTGGAACTTCCTGTATACAGTGATATAGCAGCAGGGGAACCTATACAGATTAATTCCGAAATAGAAGGTAACTTCTATATTCCTAAATATTGGTTAAAAGGAGTTAAGAATCCTTTTATTTTAAAAGTTAAAGGTGATAGTATGATTGGAGCTAACATAGATGATGGGGATTATGTGGTTATGCGGCAGGAACAAGCAGCAAACAATAAGGATATTGTGGCAGTAGATATAGGAGGAAATGCTACTCTAAAGAGACTTTCCATAGGTCGTGATAAAATATTACTAATGCCTGAAAATGAAAAATATAAACCTATTGTTATTGATAGTGAAGATACATATATTATAGGTACAGCTATAGGAATTATAAAACATAAGAATTAATTTCTTTAAAAGGGAGTTTTTATAAGTGAAGATATTTTTTGTTTCAGATATACACGGCTCTTCATTTTATTTTAAAAAAGCAATGAAACTCTATGAAGAGGAAAACGCTAATTATATAGTGATTTTAGGAGATGTTATGTACCATGGTCCAAGAAATCCATTACCCAAAGAGTACAATCCAGAAGCAGTAGCTACTCTATTAAATGAGTATAAAGATAAAATAATAGCTGTTAGAGGAAATTGTGATAGTGAAATAGATCAAATTTTAATTAAGTATCCTATGATGTCAGATTATTCTATGATTTTGTACAATAACAGAAGGATATTTTTAACGCATGGACATATATATAATGAAAATAATTTACCTAATTTAAGTAAAAATGATGTTTTGGTTCAAGGTCATACTCATATCCCCGTAGCAAAAAAACAAAATGATATACATATATTAAATCCAGGTTCTATATCGTTACCCAGAAATAACTTTCCTAACTCATATGCAATACTCCAAGATGATTTATTTCAGATAAAAGATTTAGAAGGAAATATTATAAAAGAAATAAATCTATAAAAATAATACCCTAGGATATCCTAGGGTATTATTTTTATTAGGTTTGTTAAAAACATTTTATTTTCTAAGAAAAAAGCTAAATTTATCTTTATCTGTAGTATCAATAGATAAATTCCTTTTATGAAGTATATTACCAAATTCTTCGACTTGTCCATCACATATGTTAGCATAATCAGTCTTGCCTTCTTTTACCCAACCCATAAATATGTATGCATGAGAAGGTGTACCGACTTTGTCTGGCATATCTGTAGTGAAACATATATCACCCTTTTTCAACTGCGAGACGTCGCGATTCTTTTTCCAATCCATAGATATTAAGGATGCCATCAATTGCTTAACAGTTGTTGTTTCTGCGGGAATAGCGTAGGTATTAGATCTTAAAATTTCAGATAAGAGGTATACGTTAATTCCCTTTTTGCTTCCGTGATTTAAAGTAATTGCTTTTTTTAAAAGTGAGGTTCTGTTAGCTTCGACATTTAAATATTCATAAACATTAGTAGGAGCAATAATAGGTTTAGGTTTAGTGGCGTCAACATTAGTAGTATCCGAACTTTTTGTAACTGGTTTATTTACTACTACATCTGTTTTTGGTTTCATGAATGAAGTGTTCATTAAAATAGAAAATATAATTATAGTCACCATAACTACTCCTAGCCCTATAACTACTACGTTATTTTTAAACTCATTTTTGTCTGCAATATCCTGCATTTCTTTTATGTATTTTTTATTTTCCGGATCATCTTTCAACTTGTTTGATGCACCATACCCAGTTTTGGAGTTATAATTTTCCGATTTGTTGTCATTCGAATACAATTTATTTATACTTTCACTATTATCCTTATTTTCTTCATTTTTTACGTCATCTTTATTCATATTTTTCTGCTCAGAAATATAGGTAGAAATCTTAGTGTTAACCTATATTTTTGCAGCACCTCCCTTTGTATTATATTAATTATATTAATTATATTAAAGCCTTAACTATAAATATTATTCATTTTAATTGATCTAATATATCATATTATTTATACCACCCACTTTTAACACTATAAGTATAACATATGACGAGGTATTTGGGTGGTATTTGTAAAAGTTCAAAATAATTTAATAATTTATGTAATATATTACATTTTATTATCTATTTATGAAATATAAGCGTAGTTTAATTTTTTTATATACATTTTGAAACATATATTTGTAGTATAATATACTTAATATTTAATAAGCGAGGGATTGATTATGCCTATAAAAATAATAGCAGATGGCACTTCATATATAAATGCTGAAAAATGGAGAAGCGTTATGGAAAAGTCTTAGTATAATTATACATAAAAAAACCTAAATCACGGTTTTTTTATTTCTCATTCCTATTTTTAAAAAGACGTGTTAAATCCTTATTTATTCTATGGTTAAGGCACATTGAAGTGATCTGTAAACAATAATAAATATAGCTATGTATTATCAATATTGAATAAACTTGCAATTAAATTTTATAATTATACATTGACAAATCGCAAAATTTGCATTAAAATAAGAAGAAATTACAAATTAAACAAAGGTACACTTTTAAGTTAGCCCTGTGAGGCTAGGAAGGAGTATAGATAATTATGGCATGTGTTATTTATTCTGTCAATTTTAAATTTAATATTATTAAATATAATGCAGCTGCTGCTTTGCGCAATAAAACTGTAAGTATATTTTTTATTTCATTAATAAATGCGGTTACCATATTAAGAAAGATAACAGAGTGATTATTTTAATAGTTGCTTTGTTATCTTTATTAATATACTTGGAAGAATATGTACTTTTATGCAATTTAAGGAGGATTTAATATGAAAGGTAAGTTGATTTTAGAAAACGGAATAATCTTTGAAGGTAATTTATTTGGATATTTAGAGGAAAGTGTTGGAGAAGTGGTTTTTAATACAGGTATGACTGGATATGAAGAAATTTTAACGGATCCATCTTATTATGGCCAAATAGTAACTATGACTTATCCACTTATCGGGAATTACGGAATTAATTTAGAAGATGTAGAGTCAAAATCTCCTAAGGTGAAAGGGTTCATTGTCAGAGAAAAATGTGATTATCCTAGTAATTGGAGATGCGAAATGGATCTTGAAGGATATTTTAAACAAAATAAAATAATAGGACTTGAAGGTATTGATACAAGAGCATTAACAAAAATACTTAGGGAAAATGGAACTATGAAAGGAATCATAGCAACTGCAGAACTTACAAAAGATGAAATAGATCAAAAACTTATGAATTTTAGTAATAGTAATGCAGTAATGAAGGTTACAACAAACAATTGTTATACAATTGAGGGCAGTGGACAACATATAGCTATTGTAGATTTTGGAATAAAAGAGAACATACTCAGGTCGTTTAAAAAAAGAAATTGTAAATTAACAATTTTTCCAGCAGATACTACGGCGGAGCAAATATTAAATGCTAACCCAGATTTGGTGTTTTTATCAAATGGACCTGGTGACCCAAAAGATTTACAAGATGTTATTAAAATGATAAAAGAAATTATAGGTAAAAAGCCCATAGTAGGAATATGTCTAGGACATCAACTCCTAGCATTAGCCCTTGATGGGGAAACGGGAAAACTTAAATTTGGTCATAGAGGATGCAATCATCCAGTTAAAGATATAGAAGAGAATAAGGTTTATATTACATCACAGAACCATGGTTATTACGTAAGCAAACTTCCTGAAAATATGAAAGTTACACATGTTAGTGTAAATGATGGAACCATAGAGGGAATGAGACATAAAAGTCTTCCAATATTTAGCGTTCAGTTTCATCCAGAAGCCTGCCCTGGACCAAGGGATATAGATGTGATTTTCGATAAATTTCTTTCATTTATATAAAATAGTTTAAATAATCATTTTTATAAGATAGGATACATAAAAAAGATAATAACAGATTATACGGGAGGAATTCATATGCCATTAGATAAGAATATTAAAAAAGTATTAGTAGTTGGATCAGGTCCAATAATAATAGGTCAAGCTGCGGAGTTCGATTACTCTGGAACACAGGCTTGTCAAGCATTAGAAGAAGAAGGCGTAGAAGTTGTACTTGTAAACAGTAATCCAGCAACAATAATGACAGATAAAGAAATTGCGGGCATTGTTTATATAGAGCCTTTAACTATAGAGTTTTTAGAAAAGGTTATTGCAAAGGAAAGACCAGATAGTTTACTTGCTGGTATGGGAGGTCAAACAGGGTTAAATTTAGCTGTAGAATTAGCAGATAAAGGAATTTTGAAAAAATATAATGTAAAAGTAATTGGAACCTCTATAGAAGCAATAAAAAAAGGTGAAGATAGAGAACTTTTCAGAGATTTGATGCAAGAAATTAATCAGCCGGTTGTAGAAAGTGCAATCGCTACAGATGTAGCCTCTGGAGTAACGTTTGCAAGTGAAATAGGTTATCCTGTAATTGTAAGACCTGCCTATACTATGGGCGGTAGTGGAGGCGGAATTGCTGAAACTGAGGAGGAACTAATTGAAATTCTAGAGTTAGGATTGCAATTAAGTTCTATAGGGCAAGTCCTTTTAGAAAAGAGCATTAAAGGCTGGAAAGAAATAGAGTATGAAGTTATGAGGGATAGCTTAGGTAATTGCATTACCATATGTAATATGGAAAATATAGATCCAGTTGGGATACATACTGGAGATAGTATTGTTGTAGCACCAAGTCAAACACTTTCTGATAAAGAATACCAAATGCTTAGAAGTGCATCTATAGATATTATAAACAGTGTAGGTATTGAAGGCGGTTGTAATGTTCAACTTGCACTTGATCCAAAAAGCTTCGAGTATGCTGTTATAGAAATTAATCCAAGGGTAAGTAGATCTTCAGCACTAGCTTCAAAGGCTACGGGATATCCTATTGCAAAAGTAGCAACCAAAATAGCATTAGGATATGCGCTAGATGAAATTAAAAATGCGGTAACACAAAAAACTTACGCATGTTTTGAGCCTTCACTAGATTATGTAGTTGTTAAAATTCCTAGGTGGCCTTTTGATAAATTTGATGAGGCGAATAGGGTGCTTGGTACAAAAATGATGGCAACTGGCGAAATAATGGCAATCGGAAGTAATTTTGAAGCGGCATTACTTAAGGGAATTAGATCTCTAGAAATAGGACAATATTCACTGCAATATGCTTCATTAGAAGAGAAAAGTTTAAACGAATTAAAGAAAAGAGTAATGGCTGCTGATGATGAACGAATATTCTATTTAGCTGAGATGTTACGTCGTGATTATAGGGCCCAAAAAATTTCGGAAATTACAGGAATAGATAATTTCTTTGTAAATAAAATCAAATGGATAGTAGATGAAGAAGAAAAGATAAAAAAATCTACACTAAAGGATATGAATAAAGAATGGTTATACCTACTGAAGAAAAAAGGATTTTCTGATAAAGGAATAGCAGATTTATTAGATGTAAGCCCAAATGAAATTTATGAACTTAGAAACACATTGGATATTAAACCTGTCTATAAGATGGTAGATACATGTGGTGGAGAATTTGAAGCATTATCACCATATTATTTTTCAACTTATGATGAATATGATGAGGTTAAAGTAAGCAATAGGAAAAAGGTTATGGTAATAGGATCAGGGCCTATAAGGATAGGTCAGGGCATCGAGTTCGATTATGCATCTGTTCATAGTGTAATTGCCCTTAAAAAACTAGGGATTGAAACTATTATAGTAAATAATAACCCAGAAACTGTAAGTACAGATTTTAATATTTCAGATAAATTATATTTTGAACCACTAACAGAGGAAGAAGTATTTAATATTGTTGAAAAAGAAAAACCAGATGGAGTTATACTTCAATTTGGAGGTCAAACAGCTATTAAACTTGCTCAGTTCTTAAGTGAAAAAAAGATACCTATATATGGAACTAAACCTGATCAAATAGATGCAGCAGAGGACAGAGAGAAATTTGATGCATTACTAGAAAAATTAAATATAAACAGACCCAAAGGAAAGGCAGTTTGGAATATAAAAGATGGATTATGCGAGGCTGAAAATATAGGATATCCGGTTTTAGTTAGGCCGTCTTATGTATTAGGTGGACAGGGAATGGAAATAACTTATGAAGAAAAGGAACTAAGACATTATTTAAAGAATGCATTTGAAAAGGATAAGAAAAATCCTGTCCTTATTGATAGGTATTTGTTAGGTAGAGAAATAGAAGTTGATGCTATCTGTGATGGTGAAGAAATATTAATTCCAGGAATTATGGAACATCTAGAGAGAGCGGGGGTTCATTCTGGAGATAGTATTACAATATATCCAAGCCAAAATATATCGGATGATATAAAAGATAAAATATTAGAATATACAAAAAAAATAGCAATAGGCCTTGAAGTTATAGGTATGGTTAATATTCAATTTATAGAATTCAAAGATGAACTTTATATAATAGAGGTTAATCCAAGGGCTAGCCGTACAGTTCCATACATAAGTAAGGTTAGTAAGGTTCCAATAGTAGATCTTGCTACAAGAGTAATGCTTGGAGAAAAATTAAAGGATTTTGGGTATGGATTTGGAATTTACAAGGAGCCTAAATTAGTGTCGGTTAAGGTACCAGTATTTTCGACTCAAAAACTTCCAGAGGTTGAGGTATGTCTTGGACCGGAAATGAGATCAACTGGAGAGGTTTTAGGAATAGGAAGAACTTTTGATGAGGCTTTATATAAAGGATTTATTGCATCAGGGATGAAGGTTAAAAAAGAAAAAGGTGTTATACTTGCAACAATAAACCCTCAAGATTATGATGAATTCTTATATATAGCTAAAGGATTTAGTGAACTTAATTATAAATTTATAGCGACGAAGGGTACAGCTAAGCTATTAAAAGATAATGGAATTGATACAATAGAGGTTAAAAAGATTTCAGATGGAACGCCTAATATAATTGATGTAATTAAAGGTAGGCAGGTTGATTTAGTTATAAATACCCCTACGAAAGGAAATGATTCAAAAACAGATGGGTTTAGAATTAGAAGGACAGCAATTGAAAGTTCACTCGGTGTATTAACATCACTTGACACTGCAAAAGCATTAGTAGAGATTATGAAGAAAAATATTATAAGTGAAGATTTAGAAGTATTCAATATGGCTGATTAACTGTTTTATAAAAAAATAAAAATGCCATTGGCTTATTATAAGGCTAATGGCATTTTTATTTTTTTTGTGAAAATCATTAAATGGGCTAGTTTGAAAAAGTTTTCATGATATATCATGCATAATTATCACATATAATGAATAAATATTAGTAAAATGCATTGCATTATTATTAAAAGTAATATATAATAAATAAAAGAAAGCCAGTTAAACCAATAACATAAGTCGGCTGTCAGTAAATAAAGAAAATATAAATAGAATATTCAATATACAATTAAATGTATAAATATTCATAACGTTATTATATTATAAATGGGGGAATGCTAAATTGAAAAAATTCATGTCGATAATATTAATAGTTACTATGGCGAGTGTATTACTTGTCGGTTGTGGTCAGAAACAAGCAAAGGTTAATTCGTTAGAAGCAGTTAAGGCATCAGGTAAACTTACAGTAGGACTAGATGATTCTTATCCTCCAATGGAATTTAGAGATTCTAAAAATAAGTTAGTTGGTTTTGATGTGGATTTAGGAGATGCAGTAGGAAAGAAGTTAGGAGTAAAGACAGAATATATTACTAATGATTTTAATGGAATGGTTTTAGCTCTTGGGTCATCAAAATTTAATGTTATAATTTCAGCTATGAGTATTACAGATGCTAGAAAAAAGAGTATAAATTTCTCAGACTCTTATGTTATGGGTGGTCAAGTTGCTATTGTAAAACAAGGAAATACGAAAATAACAAAAATAGATGATTTAAAAGGTAAAATAGTATCTTGTCAGTTAGGTTCTACAGGCGATACTGCAGCAACAGCGATGAAGGGACTTAAGGAAGTCAAAAGGTATGACAAAATTACGGATGCATACCAGGACTTATCAATTGGAAGAGTAGATGCAGTAGTTATGGATGCTCAAGTTGGCCAATATTATGTAGCCAAGAAGCCAGGCCAATTTAAAGTTCTAACTGAACAAATTAGTAAAGAACCTATTGGAATTGGATTTAAAAAACAAGATAAGGAATTACAAGTAGCAATACAAAAGGCACTTAATGAATTAAAAGCCGATGGAACCCTTTCTAAGATTTCTCAAAAATGGTTCGGATTTGACGCATATAAGAAATAGCTATTAATAATTATTGTTTGCTTTAGGGAAATATTGGGAGGTCAAGAATGGATATAAGTATTTTAAAAGAAATGTTTCCTGTATTATTACAAGGAAGTTTGCTTACAATAGAATTAACTATAATATCAGTAGTAATCGGAACTTTAATAGGGATAGTTACAGCATTAATGAAACTATCTAAAAATAAATTACTGGCTTGTGTAGCAGGGTTTTACACCTGGATATTCAGGGGAACGCCTATGCTTCTTCAATTATTTGCTTTTTATTATGTATTACCATTTGTAGGTGTTCAGCTTTCACCCTTTCAAACGGCAATAATAGGACTTAGTTTAAATTCAGGAGCATATATGGCAGAAATAATAAGAGGTGGAATACTATCGGTAGATAAGGGACAATTTGAAGCTTGCAGATCCTTAGGATTCACCTATATAGATACTATGAAAAGAGTGGTATTACCACAAACTTTCAAGATAATTATTCCATCAGTTGGTAATGAGTTTATAACAATGCTTAAAGATACGTCATTGGTGTCAACCATTACTATGTCGGAAGTTATGAGAAAAGCACAGATTTTATCTGCATCAACATTTAGACCAATGGAATCTTTCTTTATAGCAGGATGTTTGTATCTTTTAATGACAACAATTTTTACTACAGTATTTTCACATTACGAAAAAAAACTGTCAGTATATTAGCAGAGGTGATATAGGATGTATATGATTGAGACTAAAAACTTAACTAAAAAATTTGGTAAACTAACAGTGTTTGAAGGTCTAAATGTAACTGTTGAAAAAGGAGAAGTGTTAGTTATAATAGGTCCTTCTGGTTCAGGGAAAAGCACGTTTTTAAGGTGTTTAAATCATCTTGAAGTACCCAATGATGGCGAGGTTTTTATTGAGGGAGAAAAGTTAGATGTTAAAAATAAAAAGCATATGAGAAATACCATTGAAAAAGTAGGTATGGTATTTCAAAACTTTAACTTATTTCATCATATGACTGTAATGCAAAATGTAATCGAAGCTCCAATTACAGTTAAACATGAAGAGAGAGACGAAGTACTAAAAAGAGCAAAAATAATTATTGAAAAGGTTGGACTTAAAGAAAAGGTAGATGAATACCCGTCCAAGTTATCAGGAGGTCAAAAACAAAGAGTAGCTATAGCAAGGTCACTCGCTATGAGACCTGACATAATGTTATTTGATGAACCAACATCTTCATTAGACCCGGAACTAGTTGGAGAGGTTCTAGGAGTAATGAAAGATCTTGCAAAAGAAGGCATGACAATGGTTGTTGTAACCCATGAAATGGGATTTGCAAAAGATGTAGCAGATAGAGTGATTTTCATGGACGGAGGAAAAATAGTAGAAGAGGGAACGCCAGAAGAATTATTTATGGCTCCTAAAGAGCGGCGAACTAGAGAGTTTTTAAATAAAGTACTTTAGGGTAACGCTTGTTATTCACATATATTTATTTACAAATTAGTAAACATGATTATTCATTAAAATAATTAATAGGTTGATATTAGTACAAAATAAACAAAATTGAAAGGGGAAATTAAAATGAAGGAAAAAGTTGTTTTAGCATATTCAGGAGGATTAGATACTTCTATAATAATAGCTTGGCTTAAGGAAAACTATGATATGGATGTTGTAGCAGCATGTATTAATGTTGGACAAGAGGACGATATGAAAGCAATTGAGAAAAAGGCTATGAGTTCAGGAGCTGTGAAAATATATATTGAGAACTTAACAGCACAGTTCATCAAAGAGTACGTATTTAAAGGTGTTAAAGCAAATGCTACATATGAAGGAAAATATTTATTGGGTACAGCTTATGCAAGACCATTAATAGCTAAAAAACTTGTAGAAATTGCACATAAAGAAGGGGCAAAATATATATGTCACGGATGTACTGGTAAGGGAAATGATCAAGTTAGATTTGAAGTTGCAATAGCAGCTATAGATCCGTCTATTAAGATTATTGCTCCTTGGAGAATTTGGGATATAAAATCAAGAGAAGATGCTATAGATTATGCTACTGCTAGAGGTATAGAAATCAATGTTACTAAGGAAAAAATATATTCAGTTGATCAAAACTTATGGCATGCAAGTCATGAAGGTGGAGATATTGAAGATTTCAAAAATGATCACAAAAGAGAAATGTACCTTATGGTTACACCTCCAGAACAAGCTCCAGATGAACCTACTCTTGTAGATATATATTTTGAAAAGGGAATCGCTACAAAAGTTAACGGAGTTGAGCTTGAACCAATAGATATCGTTAAGATATTAAATAAAATTGGTGGAGAAAATGGAATAGGTGTTGTAGATTTAGTAGAGAATAGACTTGTTGGAATGAAATCAAGAGGAATATATGAAACACCAGGTGGTACTGTTCTTTATGCAGCTCATAAAGAACTAGAGGAAATAACTATAGATAAAGATACTCTTCATTATAAATACCAAGTATCACAAAAATACGGAGAACTTGTTTATGATGGACTTTGGTTTACTACAATGAGAGAAGCTCTTGATGCCTTTGTAGATAAAACTCAAGAAACTGTAACAGGATCTGTTACATTGAAGCTTTATAAAGGAAATATTATGGTAGCAAGTAAAGAATCACCTAATGCACTATACGATGCAAGTATCTCTTCATTTGGAGCTAGCGTATTATATGATCATAAAGATGCAGAAGGATTTATTAACTTGTTCGCATTACCAAGTAAAATAAAAGCATATAAACATTTAAATAATTTTAAATAAAAATTACAAAATATACAAAAGGTAAAGTGGGTGACAATATGAAACTTTGGGGCGGAAGATTTTTGAGTAAAGAAAGTAAGCTTATGGAGGACTTTAATAGTTCTCTTAGCTTTGATAAAAAATTGTATTATGAAGATATTATTGGAAGTATTGCTCATGTTAAAATGCTAGCAAAATGCAACATTCTAACAAATGAGGAAACTAAAACTATAGTTGACGGTTTAAATTCTATAATGTCTGACATCAAAGACGGTAAATTAAAAATCGAAGGCGATTATGAGGATATTCATAGCTTTATGGAAATAAACCTTATTAAAACCATAGGTGAAGTAGGCAAAAAACTTCATACAGCAAGAAGCAGAAATGACCAAGTTGCAGTGGATATGAGATTATATTCAAAATATAAGGCTTTGGATGTTATTGATAATTTAGATATAATTTTAGGAACAATTAAAATATTAGGGAACGAAAATGCTGTTATAATGCCTGGTTATACACATATGCAAAGAGCCCAGGTAGTAACATTTAAGCAACATATAATGGCATATTACAGTATGCTTAGTCGAGATAAGAAAAGGCTTACTAGCGCTATTGAAATTATGGATGAAAATCCTCTTGGATGTTGTGCTCTTGCTGGAACAACGTATGATACTGACAGAGAATTTACGACAAAAGAGTTAGAGTTTAAAAAGCCTGTAGATAATTTTATGGATGGAGTAAGTGATAGAGATTATTTATTAGAACTTCTATCTGCATTTTCTATAATAATGATGCATTTTAGTAGACTTAGTGAGGAATTGATTTTATGGAGTACTAAAGAATTTAATTTCATTGAAATTAGTGATGAGTTCTCCACAGGTAGTAGTATAATGCCTCAAAAAAGAAATCCAGATGCAGCAGAATTAATAAGAGGAAAAACTGGAAGAGTATACGGAGATTTAATGAGTCTCCTTACAACTATGAAGGGAATCCCGCTTGCCTATAATAAAGATATGCAAGAAGATAAAGAGCCTTTCTTTGATGCTGTTGATACAGTATTAAAATGCATAAAAATTATGAATGAAATGTTAGGAACTTTAAAAATTAAAAAAGATAATATGCATAATGCAGTTAAAAGAGGTTTTTTAAATGCTACGGAAGCTGCAGATTATCTTGTTAACAAGGGAATGGCATTTAGAGATGCTCACTCCGTTATAGGAAATATTGTTATTACATGTGAGAAAAAAAGTAAGGCAATTGAAGAATTAAATTTAGATGAACTTAAGAGTTTTAGTGATTTATTTGAGGAAGATGTATATGAATTTATAGATTATGAAAACACTTTAAGTAGAGGTATAAAAAAAGAAATGTAAAACTTGATTTATACATGTAACAATATGGATTTAAAATAAAAAACGTACCAAGTGAATTTCTGCTTGTTACGTTTTTTTTATGATATTTTCAAAAGTAAATGGTTTTTGTTATAAATTAAATTCTAAAAATTTTAAAGGATAAATTTAACAAATGCCATTTGATGTAAAATTATCACAAATACGTTTAAAAGTTCTATTATTAAGAGAATTAACTCTCATAATTCTATGCTTTTTAAAGTCGCTTTCGAAGGTTTGGAGAAAATCCCTAGCACAAGCTTCACCGGAAGTATACAAGTCAATTATTTTTTTACTTTCTATATTAAAATCTGTAGTTTTAATATCAAGAGTATCGATTTTTACTGTTCGTAAAAAATTCATCTCGCTTATATGAATATCATCTTGTGCTTCTAGCATAGTCTCAATTATTGAGCTAGTGAAGTTTAAAATATTTGTAATTTTATGTTCTCGTATTTCTTTATTCCCTCCAAGTTTAAAACCAATGGTTGGCCAGTTTGGTATACCATTTACATCAAAAAGCCAAACTGGGTAATTGCTTAAAACACCACCATCAACAATTAGAGATTTTCTATTAGAATTTATATTAGATAACTTTACAGGTTGAAAAAAGTATGGAATAGATATGCTCATTCTAATTGCCAAACTTACCTCAAACTCATCAGGATTTATGCCGTATTCAGCAATATCTTCAGGTAGTATTATCATCTTTCCGCGGCTTATGTCCGTTGCTATAATGTGCAGTTTATATTTTCTTTTATACTTTTTATTATTTAAAAGAATACCTTGTTCATCTGGAATTATCAAGTCCCCAAAAGTTACTTTTTTTTTACTGCGTAGTTTAAGTTTATTTGAAAGAGCATCATCAATCCAGTTTTTTATATAATCCCCTTTAAAAAGACCCTTTTTTAAAATTAAATTGTAAGCATTAGAGAAAAAAGGCATAATAGAATAATTTTTATCAGCAATTTTTGTATAATCTAGATCCATCATTAATTTTTTTATCTCATCACTTGAGTAGCCAACTGCAACTAGTGCAGCTACAATGGAGCCCGCAGAATTCCCACAAATATTTTTCCACTGATATCCCTTTTGCTCAAATGCTTTTAAGGCACCGACAAGACCAATACCCTTTACACCACCACCCTCAAATACAATATCAGCGAATTTTATACTGCTATATATATTCATATAATACCACCCCTTCATGCTTAATATATGAATATGTATATTGCTATGACCTATAATATTGAAATAATGTGTAAAATAGTATTGACTTTGTGTATCACACTGATATAATATGAATATAATATATCACAGTGATATATAAAGGAAAGAGGCGAGGTTAAATTGGCAAAAACAAATAAAACTAAATATGCTCTTCTGGGAGTGCTTAGTTTAATGTCAGGTTCAGGATATGATATTAAAAAGTTTTGCGATTCTTCAATAGGTTATTTTTGGAATGAAAATTATGGACATATATACCCTGTGTTAAAAACAATGGAACAGGATGAAGTGATAACAAAGCAAGTAGAGCAAACAGAAGGAAGACCAGCCAAAAATGTATATTCTATTACTGAAAAAGGTAGGAAAGAATTGGAAATATGGCTGATGCTTCCAGTAGAGCGTGCACCGGGTAGATCTGAACTGTTGTTAAAGATATTTTTGGCTAGAGACATACCTGTAGAAAATATTATTGAAAAACTTCAACAAATAAAAGAGGAAAGTGAAAAAGAACTTATTCAGTATTCAAAAGTTGAGAATGAATTAAAGTCTAACAAGCATAAAATAGATAAAAAGAATCTACTATTATGGATTACTACACTTAGCTATGGGAGATATGGCGCTGAAGCAAATATAAAGTGGTGTGAGGAAACCTTGAAAATTTTAGAAGAAACAAAGGATTTATAAAATTGTATGATAGGAGGATTTTTATGAAAATTTTAGCTTTAAATGGAAGCCCACGAGGGGAGAAAGGAAATACTGAGGTTATTTTAAAACAATTTCTTAAGGGCTGCAAAAAAGCTGGTGCAGAGATAGAAACAGTTTATCTTAAGGATAAAAATATAAAACATTGCAGTGGATGTTTTTCATGCTGGACTAAAACTCCTGGAATATGCATATATAAAGATGATATGGAAGGTTTGTTAGTTAAAGTATCAGAAGCAGACATAATCGTATATGCTACTCCGTTATACTACTTCACCGTTACAGGAATCATGAAAGATTTTATGGATCGTATGCTGCCATTAAATAATAGTGAAATAGTTAAGCTTGGTGAAAATTACTCCCATCCAAGACGTGTTAAAAGAGAAATTCCTACCAAATCTATTTTAATTTCAAATTGCGGGTTTCCTAACAGTACTAATTTTTCAGGTTTATTGGAGACTTTCAAGGTTATGACAAAAGGAAATCTAGCAGGGAGTATTCTATGTGCACAAGGTGGAGTACTAAAGGCTATTAATACTAATGACATGCTAAAGAATTTGTATATGCCATTTTTCTCAGCATTAGAGAATGCAGGAGAAGAAATAGTTCAACAGGGATATATAAAAACTGAGACACAAATTATATTAGATAAAAATGTACTCGATCCTGAGACTTATGTAAAAGCCGCAAATAGAGGCTAAAATAATGAAAAGGAGGTTTAATCATGAAACAATCATCTAATAATACAAATAAAAATCAGTCATTATTAAAAAATATATTTAATAAGGAATTTGTCGTAAGTGCTATTATTCCAGTTATAATATTCTCAGCTTTTGATAAATTTAAAATGACTCTTACTGGAGTAATACTATCTGGATTGTGGTGTATAGGTGTAGTTTTAATTGATTTTATTAAAGAGCATAAAATTAATGCTCTTGCAGCCATGGCTGGAATCTTTTCAGCAATTGGATTGATAGGTACTATAGTTTCAAAAAATCCTACATTTTATTTAGTAGCTCCTATAGTTCAGGATTGGCTATATGCTTTAATCTTCTTTGTTTCTTTATTTTTCGAAAGATCATTAGTTCAGATAATAGTAGAACAAAGCTTTTTAAAAAATGTATCTGAGGAGTTTCGAAGAAAGCCGAAATATAAATCAGCTTGGAGGATACTTACTTGTGCTTGGGGAATTTTAAATATAAGTCAAGCAGTTTTAAGGATGATACTATTACATTCCATATCTATGAGTTCATACTATGCAATAAGCATGGCATATTCCAATATTTCAGGACCTTTACTAATAGCATTTTCTATATCATTTCCAAAGTGGTATTGGAAAACGGGAACGAAGAGCTAATTACTAAGAAATTAGTGTAGAAATTTCTTAGTAATGTATAGGGGGTTTCTACTTTTTTCTACAAAATATAAAGGAAAATTGTGAATGTTTATTGAATTATGTAGAGATACGTTTTATAACAAGTAATGTGTGTTAAGGAGCCGATAAAAATGATAAGGCAGATAGAAAGAGATGAGATTAAAGTATGTGTAGAAGTAATTAGAAAAAGTTTTGAAACGGTAGCACAACAATTTAATCTTACAAAAGAGAATTGCCCTGGAAATGCAAGTTTTATGAAGGCTGAAAAGTTATATAAACAGTATGATGGAGGTCGATTAATGTTTGCTTATCTGGATAATGGTATAATTGTAGGTTATTTTTCGCTTAGCAAAAATGATGGTGGGAGTTTTGAACTGAATAATATTGCTGTATTGGTAGAATATCGTCATAAAGGTTATGGCAGAGAAATGATTATTTTTGCAATAGATACAGTCAGAGGAATAGGAAGTAATAAAATTACTATTGGATTAATTGAAGAAAATACAAAATTAAGGAATTGGTACAGTAGTTTAGGATTTATACATACAGGCACAAGAAAGTATAAACATTTACCTTTCACAGTAGGCTTTATGAAATGGGTTCAATGATATAACTTAATAAATATACAATTGCACTGTTCAGATTTTCATTTAGCGGACATTGATCGAATCAAATGTTTTCAACTTGCAGCAGAATTATGATCTCCCTACTCTCAGAATAGAGAGTAGGGAGATTCTTTTGATAATAATTTATGATTGACTTGGGGTTAACTAAAAATAAATAAAATTCTATTCGAAAGGATATACGAACCCCCATTGATTTCTTATTTCACTTAGTAAGTGAGTAACATCAACTGTTAACGCAAGTTGATCATCACCAGTATTATTTGTAATATATTCTTGCATATCTGTTACTTCATAGTTAAGAGCTTTTGCTGTTTCTCCTAAATTAAGTTCTTCTGTTCTACCATCTTCCGAGTAGAAAATGGTAGCTTTATCAGCCCTTGGATAATTGTTTACTTCAATATATCCTAATTCACCTGCGACTACACCTCTTTTGGGTTGTTTCGCTCTCATAGTTAAAGCCATAACTGCCATTTGATCGCAATCATTTTTCATAATAATACCAGATTGTTCATCTACTCCGGTTTCAAAATATTTTGCTGTAGTAAGAATTACATTTGGTTTGCTCTCCATAAAGTATCTTGCAAATGAGGTTGCATAAACACCAATATCTAATAATGCTCCACCTGCTAATTCCTTACTGAAAAAACGATTGTTTACATCATATTCTTTACAGCTTCCGAAGTTAACCTGCACCATTTTTACTTTACCTATAGCTCCTGATTTAACAATTTCTCTTAATTTTTTATATAGGGGCATATGGAACATGGTCATGCCTTCTACAATGACTAAGTTTTTTTCTTTAGCAATAACAACGACTTCATCTAACTGTTTTGCATTTACTGTAATTGCTTTTTCGCAAAAAACATGTTTCCCATTTTTTATTGATTTTAATATGTATTCATAATGTAGATTATGTGGTGTAGCAATATATACGATATCAATTTTAGGATCCTTAATCATCTCGTCATAGTCATTATAAATATTTGCTATATGAAATTTATCTGCAAATGCCTTTAATTTTTCTACGTTAGGGTTACATACTGCATAAATCTCGCCATTTACTTCATTTAAGGCAGTTGCCATTTCTCTACCGATATTCCCTGTTCCTAAAATAGCCCAATTATACTTTTTCATTTTATTTCCTTCTTTCTATATTTTATCATCAGCAGTAGACAGTTCGTACCTACTGATATTTTGATATACATGATCTTTACCTACAGTTAAGAATAAATACAAAATTTCAATAACCATAGAAGCAGATACTCTAGAAAAACAATACTCATCCATAAATAATTTTTCTCTTGTTGCTGTTGTAATATGATAGTCGCTAGCCTTAGCAATTGGTGACAAATCATTATTAGTAATAGCGATGGTAGTTGCTCCCTGCTGATTAGCTACCTCAATTATAGTCATTAGCCTTTTAGAAGCTCCAGAGTTAGATATTACAATTACTATATCATTTTTTGTTAAATTATAAGTATATGCTAATTGAGTTTCCCAGATAGTATTTGATACTGCCAAAATTCCAATTTGGTTAAACTTAAAAGTTCCATCTAGAGCAACCGGAATAGTATTACCAACTGCTACGAATTGAACAGATTTTGCATTTTTAAGTAAGTCTAATATTTCTTTGAATTTTTTCTCATTTATCATAGAAATGGTCTGCCTAAGTTCTTCAATCTTATTAGCTAAGATATTCTGCAAAGACTGGCTAATATTATGTTCGTCAATGTCATTGGATACTGGTATAGCACCATCCTTCGATTCAACAATCTCTTTCGCAAGACTTATTTTCAAATGATGAAAACCTTTCATATTGCATTTTTTACAAAATCTAGAGATAGTTGCTTCGCTGGCACCACTTGCTGCCGATAACTCTGCAATGGTCATTTCTATAACTTTTTCTTGGTTGTTCATAATATAATTTGCAATCTTCTTTTCTGCTTCAAAAAAGTTGTCGTATCCAGAAAAAATTATATCTAGTGCTGTTTTTCTATTTTCCATATTTATCTCCTTTGCAATATTAAGTAAAATATTAGTGCTACTTATCCTACATGATTTAATTTTTTATTTCTACCCTTACTATACTGTGACGATTTAATTTTGTCAATAATATTATCAAGAAACTATATTTCTTGAAATATTGATTTTGATACTAGTTAGTTTAAGGGTAATTAGACATTATTATTTTTCAATTTGATTATGGCAGCAGGAAAATACTTTATGGATATGATTCAAATCCACCGTATCCAATAGTATTGACAAAGAGATAAGATTATATTAATATAATCATACAATCCGAGAAATAAAATTTCTTATAAAAGCTCAATGTTAAATTATATTTTATAACTGAAAAAGGAGAAAAATGAAATTGATTAATGACGATTTAAAGAAAGACTGTGCTAAAGAAGCTCTGAAATATATAAAAAGCAACACAATAATAGGCCTAGGTGGAGGAAGTACTATATCTTACTTGATAGATTATATAAGAGAAGATAAAGGACTTAAGGTAAAGGTGGTTACACCATCTGTTAAAACAAAAATGTTATGCATAAAAAATGGTCTAGAGGTTCTACATACTTGCTGTGTGGATAAAATAGCTGTGGCTTTTGATGGATGTGACGAAGTTGATGAAGAATTAAATGCATTGAAAAGTGGTGGAGGAATACATACTAAAGAAAAGTTAATTGCTAGTATGTCTCAGGACTATATACTTCTTGTAGATGATACTAAAATTGTAAAGACATTAACATTTAAACATCCTGTTGTACTTGAAATTCTGCAAGACTCATTAAAATATGTTGAAAAAGTTGTTAAGGAATTAGGAGGAAAGCCAACTATTAGAAATAGTTCTGCAAAAGATGGATTTACAATAAGTGATAATGGAAACTTGTTAATGGATGTATTTTTTGAAAATGTTAAGGATATTTACAATCTTGAAAATAGTTTAAAAAATATTTGCGGAGTAATTGATACCTCTCTATTTACAAATGTAGTTACTAAAGTCATAATTGTTGGTAAAGATGGTACTAGGATTATTTCTAAAAAAGAGGTATAGAAGTTAATTACTTTTTTGATTATTTATGGTACAAAATATTGCCATACGACATAATATATAACAGTGTTAACATAATTAAATTGGAGGCAATTTTGTAATGGCAGATAAGACTTTAGTTTGTAGTAATTGTGGTAAAGAATTCATATTTACTGAGGGTGAACAAGAATTCTATAAAGAAAAAGGATTCGAAAATGAACCTAAAAGATGCCCAGATTGCAGAAAAGCAAGAAAAGTACAAAGAAGTACAAAGAAGTAAGCAGAAAATAGTATAAGATTTATTGCTAGTTCCTTGAGCTTATTTATATAATAGACATTTATAATGCTTATTATATAAATGGGCTCTACTTTTTTCAAAAACAAATATGTAAAAAAACAGACACAACAGTACCTGTTGTAAAAGTAGGATAATAGAAACGTAATGTAAAGGAACCGATCTTTTAGATAACGGTTCCTTTTTTATTAAGTTTCATTTTAAGTGGTTTTGTATTTTATTTTTTAACTAATTTAAATTTAAGTCAATAAACATTATTAGATCCTTTATGAAAGAACCATTTATTAAAAATATAGTTTCTAAATTGTTTGTTTTGCAGATGTAACTGTTATTTCTAAAACTCTATTTAGAAAAGAAAATTTTTCTTTCATCATATCAAAGTCTGCACCTGATTTAACAAATTTTGCAGATCCTTCGATTAAGAAACCAGTTCCTAGTGTCCTATATCCCATAACTTCTTTACTGCCTATTGTAACTTTAATTTTATCGTTTTCTTCTATGTTCTTTTGGGTTTTTATCATTCCAGCAGCAGGTATTAATAACCTACCATCCTCAGTAGCATTAATATAAGAGTTCCAAGTATTAGCTACATGTGATTCCTTGTTACTACAAGTAACGATAGCTACAACTCCCTCATGTGAAATAACCTCAAGCAATTTTTCATTTAACATTAATTTTTCCTCCTTTAATTTTACTAAGTGATGTATAATATAGATAATACAGATACGTATTGTCTGCCTTTATTATATAGTGACAAATTTTAAAAGTCAACAATAATTGAATAAAGTTTATTGACTACTAAAAAATAATAAAGTAATATGAGACGATTATCTTTTTATTTAGGAGGCGGGATTACAATGCAATTTTCCATAGGCGTAGAGTATGCATTACATTGTTTATTATATATGATAGATATTCCAGCAGGGACAGCAGTTGGAATTAAAGACTTAGCAGCATTTCAAGGAGTATCAGAAACTTATTTATCAAAGGTATATACGAAATTAAGAAAAGCAGGCATTGTAAGATCAATTATAGGTGTTAATGGTGGATATGAGTTAGTACGTGATCCTGAAAGTATAACATTTTGGGACATAGTTCAGGCAGTAGAAGGAAACAGTCCGTTATTTCAGTGTGCAGAAATTAGGCAAAATGAGATTTTGTTAGATAAAAAAAATTTGCCTGATGCATATACAAAATGTCCTTGCTTGATAAAAGTTGTCATGCTAGAAGCGGAAGAACAGATGAGAATTTATTTAAACAATAAGACTTTAGGTTGGTTACATAAGCAAGTGAGCAATAAAATACCACCAGAGCACAAAAGGGAAACAGTTGAATGGTTTAATAAACTTAAATCAAGGTAAAGCACCTATTCAAATAACGAATTTTGATTATATGGATGTGATTTGCAAAATATCTACAAAGGTATTTATATCCCTTTGTAGAATTTTAATTTTATAGAGAAGGATGTATGCATCACTATTATCTATTTGGGGGTAAGAAAATGAAAACACTAAAAGTAATTGTTGTTCCATATGATTCTAATTGGAATAATGAATTTATAAAAATAAAGTTGTATTTAGAAAAAGCACTTGAAAACAATATTATTGCAATTGAACATGTAGGAAGCACTTCGGTAGAAGGGTTATTCGCTAAACCAATTATAGATATTGATGTTATTATTGAAAACAATGATAAATTTGATGATGTTAAATCTTGTCTTGAAAAATTAGGGTATTATCATGAAGGCGATTTAGGAATAAGAAATAGAGAAGTGTTTGATTATATTGAAAAGCATGATTTTATGACTCATCATTTGTATGTTTGCCCACGAAATTCAGTTGAGTTAAAAAGGCACATTACTTTTAGAAATTATTTGAGAACACATAAGGAAGACAGGGAGAAATATAGTGCAATTAAATTACAATCAGCACTAAGGTATCCTACAGATATTGATAATTATTGCGAAACTAAAAGTCCTTGTATTACTGAAATTTATAAGAAATGTGGATTATGAGTATCGTAATTGTGCGATATATGAATAATTGTATAATATTGTTAATTAAGATTGTTTATATTATGGGAGGTAGCTGAAATGTCTGTTATGAATAAAACCGAAAATGTAAAACAACAATATTCTGATGATAAAAATTTGTCTATAAGAACTAATTTGCATTTAAAGCATAGTACAAATAAACAAGGATTTGTGTCTTGGTTATTTGATAAATACGAGTTTTCTGATAACTGCCGCATATTAGAACTTGGTTGTGGAAATGGTGGACAATGGCAACATCAGATTGAAAATCTACCTAAAGGTTGTAGTTTGACACTATCTGATTTTTCTAACGGTATGGTAGATATAGTTAGAAAAAATTATTCTAAATACGACAATACTTCATTTCAACAAATTGATATACAGAACATTACTTTTCCAAATGAAACTTTTGACGTTGTTATTGCTAATCATATGCTATACCATATTCCTGACTTGTCAAAATCATTATCTGAAGTAAACCGTGTGCTTAAACCTGGCGGTAAGTTCTATTCAACTACTAATGGTAATGGTGGAATGCGACCCTTTTTGCATAATGCACTAAAGCATTTTAATCCCGCTTCCAAATCATTCACACAGGAATTTTCTTTTAATCTCCAAAATGGATATGAAATACTAAGTGACCATTTTTCAGATGTGAAAAGGATAGATTTTGAAGATTCATTATCAATTACAGAAACACAAGATTTAGTTGATTGGATAAAATCTACTATATCTATAGCGAGTTATTCAGAAAATGACCTTTATAAATTATTTGATTATTTTGAAGATATAAGAAAAAAACATGGTGCAATCAATATTCAAAAAGAATGCGGTTTATTTATCTCAGTTAAATAGCTATTAACCTCTACAAATAAACATAATCTATAGAAAACTTATAACGCGACATTCTTTTTTCATGACATTAACCGTTTGTATATATTTTACATTTTAAATGATTTAATTAAGTAAATATATTAATGGTTTAATAAGATATTAAGGAGAGGTTAATCTTATGAACTAAAATCAACCTTACAAATAAAGTGAGCACATTTTAGTTCAATATTTGAATTAATTGGGAATTTAGGCTATTAGTTTAATGGTATAATATAAATATACAGGAAATCAAGTGATTAATTACCAAAATTATTGACTAAAGGTGGCTTAAACGGTGTTATTTATAACAATATTTGTCTTAGCAATACTAATAATTAGCATTATATGCTTAGATATTAGTAAGAAGGTACACATACTCAATAAAAAGTTCATGAGCATATATTTAATTTTTGCACCTCATGTTTTTTTGTTAGGGTTTTTTTTTAGCGAGCGCACTAAATTTGGACAAGATCAAGTTATATGCAAACGGATTATTTTAATTCAAATAATTCTTTTTGTTTTTTTTATTTGGTTAAAAGTAAACATAGTTCCAAATACTAAAAATCAAATTGTTAACATTAGACTAAAGGTAATGATAGGTGGCAAACGTCTTGTTCTCTATGGTCTGTATGTAGCATTTATTCAAGTCTTAATTTACCTAATTGGTTTTAAATCAACGCAAGGCATTGTTATTCCTAAAAATATTTTTGTAATAGACACTATTATTATGGTGTTGACTACTATTACTTTACTTACAAATGGAATGTTGCGAATATTATGTACTTCACGAAGATTAAGTATAGTAAAACGTTACATTGTAGCCGTTATGGTCTTTATTCCAATCATAAATATTTTTATAATGTTGTATGCTTGTCATATTGCAAAAATAGAATATGATCATGAGTGTTATAAAGTAATTAATAATGAGGCACGTGTTGATTCAGAGGTATGTAAAACAAAATATCCTCTTGTACTAGTTCACGGTGTTGGATTTAGAGATTTAAAATATATTAATTATTGGGGAAGAATACCTAAGGAATTGATTCGTAATGGGGCAACGGTTTATTACGGGAATCAAGAAGCTTGGGGAACAGTTGAGTATAATGCTTTGGATATTAAAGAAAAGATCCTTGAAATCATTAAAGAAACAGGAGCTGAAAAGGTAAATATTATTGCACACTCAAAAGGAGGACTTGATGCACGTTACATGATTAGTAAGTTAGATATGGGAAACTATGTTGCTTCACTAACAATGGTGTCATCCCCTCATAGAGGATGTAAGTTCGTTGATGTTGTTAGTAATATGCCTGATAAACTTTACAAGGGTATTGCAAAATTATTTGACAAATACTATAGGGTCTTGGGTGATAAAAATCCTGACTTTTATACTGCAAGTAGTCAATTTACAACTCATCATAGTAAAAAGTTCAATGAAGAGGTAGTAGACGTAAATGGAGTGTATTATCAAAGTTATGCAACGGTAGTAAAAAATATGTTTAGTGATTATGTAGTAACTATTCCTTATATTCTAGTTAAGTTAACAGAAGGGGAAAATGATGGCTTAGTATCTATTAATTCTGCTAAATGGGGAGAATTTAAAGGTGTGCTTAGAAGTAAGAATAGGCGTGGAATCTCTCATGGAGACATTATTGATTTAAGAAGAGATGATTATAAGGGATTTGATGTTATAGAAAAGTATGTAGAGATTGTGTCAAACCTTAAAAATGAAGGATATTAGGTAAAAGTGTAAGAAGTGTGTAAATTCATACACTATTGCGAAGGATTATAAAAGTAAATATTTATGCTAATCTTGATACAACCTTAGTATAAATTGTTATTATAATTATTCCAATACTTATAACTATAGTTATTCTAGATAAATGTACAAAAAACAGCACCTCATGACAAATAATGTTGAATATAAAAGCTATGACAAAAAAAGCAAGAAAGGAAGTGTATTATGATTACCATTTATGATTGGTTTGGCTATGAATTGCCAATAAAGGAACGTTATCGGTTAATAAAAGAAGCCGGATTTGATGGTGTTTTATTATGGTGGAGTGATGGCTTTGGTCGTGACTGCTTTGGTCAGAAGGATTACCGCAACGGGCCACAAATTGCACGAGAAGCGGGTCTTTTTATAGAAAACATCCACACACCAGTCCAAAATGAGAACAACCTCTGGATTGACAATCTTGACGGTGAAGCTTTAACGGATTGCTATTTGCAATGTATTGCAGATTGCGCCGAATTTGAAATTCCGACAATGGTGGTGCACCTGCCTAACGAAGACAATCCATATAACGCATTGGGACTGGATAGAATCAAAAGAATCACTGAAAAAGCTGAACAGCTTGGTGTCAATGTTGCACTGGAGAATTTGCGGAACCTTGCAAATTTGGCATATGTGCTGAAGCAAGTGGATTCCCTGCGTATCGGATTCTGTTATGACTGCGGACATCACTACCACTACTATCCAGGCTATGATTTATTATCCATGTACGGTTCCCGGGTGATGGCAGTACATTTACATGATAATAACGGAAGTCATGCCCAACATGGTTTACCCTTTGACGGCACGATTGATTGGTCCACAGCCATGAAAAAAATCGCGGAAACGGGTTATTCTGGTGCGACTGCAATAGAGTCTATGAATTGGGATTATGAGGATTTATCTGCTAAAGAGTTTTTACATAAAGCATTTGAGCGAGCAAAAAGACTGGAAGCATTAAAAATTTATAATCCATGAAAACGGAAATAATCTATATAGTACTTAATCCTGTTGCAACAATGAAATATTATTGATTTAAGAAAGGTGAGATGTTAAAACTATCAGTGAAGAATTCTAAAAGAGGAAAAATATAGTGGTTTGTGCAAATATTATTTCCAGACTAAAACGAGGAGATGGTTTTGTGAGTATTTTTTTACTAAGACATGGCGAAACAGATTGGAATACTATAGATAGGTGTCAAGGACACACAGATATCCCACTAAATGAAACAGGGAAAAAGAAGATTGAACAAGTTGCTTTTATGTTCAAAAGAAGTATTGGTGATATTAATTATATTGTATCTAGCCCTCTATCTCGTGCCAATGAGAGTGCATTGATTTTTTCAAATAGTATTGGTTACAAGGGAGAAATAATAATTGATGAATTATTTATCGAGAGATTTTTTGGTTTAGCGGAAGGTTTGTTAGGAGAAGAGATTAAATTTAAGTTTCCCAATTTAGACGTCCCTGAAATGGAACCGGAAAAAACTGTTTTTTCTAGAGCATTACAAGGCTTAAATTACTACGATAGCATATACTCTGATGTAAATATATTAATTGTAACACATGGTGCTGTGTTAAAGACATTAGTAGATAATCAACCAACTTGCTGTGGAGCAGACATCAACGTAGTAAAATCTGTCCCAGGCGGACTATTTAAATTAGATTTACGAAATGGAGAATATCAGATTAAAGAAATTAAGACTCTATAAGGTGAAACTATGGAAACATTAATAAATGAAAGGTTAATATTAAGACAATAGTTTAATTAAGTAAATATATTAATGGTTTAATAGGATATTATAAGTACCGGAGGGTGTTAAATGAATAATTTTCATGAAAATTATCAGCTAATTTTATTGTCAAAGGAATATTTGAGAGAATTATATAACTGGAATATTGCAGAAAAACATTTTAAACAATTTACATGTCGACCATTAAGATCACAAAAATCATATGATGAATACGTTAATAAAATGATGGATTCGATTGATAGTATAAAAGAAAAAACTTATATATTAGTAAAAAGAGATAATAATAGTGTCCCTTTGGGTAAAATTAAATTATTTGATTATAATCCAAGAAATCATAGTGCTGAATTTGGCTATTATTTACCTAACCAAAATAGAAACAAGGGGTTAGGCAGCATTATATTAGAACAGTTTATAGACCTCTCATTTTCCGATAGTGATTATAATTTAAACAAGTTATACGCTACTACAGCCTCAAATAATATTCCTTCACTAAGACTTTTGGAGAAGTATAAATTTAGATTAGAGGGAAGGTTAAGAGAGCATTATTGGATTAATGATAGTAAATATGACCAATGTGTTTATTCTATTTTAATATCCGAGATAAAGAAGGAGCTGTTTTAAGAAAGATTGATGAATATGCTTATTATGATGCTTATATAGCAACTGACAGTTGTCATATTTGTTATCACTAATTGTTAGAATGTTTTAAAAGTAGTTATGGGTATTATGTCTATACATATACTTGAAAAATAATGTTTTATAAAGATGTCTTTTCTCTAAAGAACAACAAATATATATGTCGGACTTGCTAAATAATCTGATTTAACTCTTGAAAGTAAAAGTATGAAAAAGGAGTGCATCGTATGAAAAATTTATTTTTATCTATGCCAAGCAAAGAATATAAAAAGAGTTTTGAAGATTATGTTATAGCATATAAAAATGCAGATGATAATTATTATTTTACTAAATATAAAAAAGGAATGGAAAACTTTAATGAATATATAGACGATTTATACAAGTATTCTAAAGCAATAGATTTACCTATATAAATATAGTATTAGCACATCTAATGACAAATAATAAAATACTGATTTAAGCGTAAAAGCATAAATATGGATTTTAAAGGTAGGGGTGTGCACAATTTAGCGATAATGAATTATTCAAAGCTTAAGAAAGTAAAGACATTGATATTACAAGTCTTTAGAATTATAATAATATTAATAGTCATAATTTCCTCGCAAAGGACATGTGGATTGATTTCTACATATGACGTGTTGTTTATAATAATCAGAAATTATATGAAGGGAGATGTATGAGAAAAATAATTGTTCTATCGTTTATAACACTTGATGGTGTGATGCAGGCCCCTGGAGGAACTGAAGAAGATTCAAAAGATTTATTTCTTTATGGCGTTTAGTCTGTTGTCTATTGGGATGATGTTTGGTAAACGCTCTATTGCTCACATTAATATGTCAGCAGTTATAGAACAGGACATAATAAAAAAGACAAATATTAAAGGGGTATAACATATGGTTAAATCAATTATGAAAGACATATTCTTTCTTAATCAAAAATCAGAACTTGCTACAAAAGCAGATGTTCAGGTGTTACAGGATTTGCTCGATACGCTTAAAGCAAATAAAGAAGGCTGTGTAGGAATGGCAGCTAATATGATTGGTGTCAAAAAAAGAATTATTGTGATCAGTATGGGTGATATGGACGTTCCGATGATTAACCCTGTGATAGTTAATAAATCGGGTCAATATGAAACAGAAGAAGGATGCCTTTCACTTATAGGTGTTAGAAAAACTAATAGATTCAAAGAGATAGAAGTAGAGTATTTTGATTCGGAATTTAAGAAGCGAAAGGGAAAATACTCCGGATGGATTGCTCAAATTATTCAACATGAAGTAGACCATTGTGATGGGATAGTCATATAGAATTGCACAGGTTATTGCACCTGTGTTTTTGGGATTTTTGCTTAAGATAAAAAGCTTTAATGAAATAAATTCGATAATTAGGTTCTTTTTTCTATTTAAAGAACTATTTTAATTGTAAATACTATCTAGATAGAATACAATTTTATTATATTAGCTACATATTTAAGTCTTTCTTATTAGTCTATGTTAAACTTATTAGATGCTATATAAATAGAATTGATGTTAGATAGCCTATAAGTGAAGAAGTCTACCGTGATTTATTTGCCACAAGTAACGTACAGAATAAGAAAAATAATCAATCACTTCCTAAATATCTGAATACTATGAAAGTGATGAAAAGTAACTTTAGAAAAAATAGCAAGTTTAAAAGGATGGTGCATTAAATGTTAAATAAACGTAGTATAGCAATAAACCCACAGCAAGAAGAGGAAGTTTACGAAAATATAACATCAGAAGAAACAAGGATAACAATAACACCAAAAATGATAAAAGGACTATTAGATCAGTCTATAATAGGCCAAGAAGGGGCTAAAATAGAGTTATCTATAGAATTACATAATCATATGATAAGGATTGCAACTGGTATAGATTTAGAAAAGCATAATATATTACTAACTGGCCCAACAGGTACTGGAAAAACTTTACTAGCCAAAAAATTATCAGATATCGCCCAAGTACCATTTGTTATTGGTGATGCTACAAGTTTGACCGAGGCTGGATATGTTGGTGATGATATTGAGAGTATGATATACTCACTTTTGGTAAGGGCAGAGGGCGATATTGAACTTGCTCAGAAAGGAATTATATTTATTGATGAACTTGATAAGATAGCCAAAAAGGGTGAAACCATGACTATTACAAGAGATGTATCAGGTGAAGGAGTTCAGCAAGGTTTACTTAAGATGGTTGAAGGTAGTATTGTTAGAGTACCAGAAGGGGGCGGTCGTAAAAATCCCACAAGTAAAATGATTGAGGTAAATACAACTAATATTTTATTTATTGCAGGTGGATCTTTTGATGGTATTGAAACTATTGTAGAAAATCGTCTTAAATTCAGTCCGAATAATAGGCTAAAACAGTTTACTAAGCCAGGAATTGTAAGAAAATTAGGTTTTAATGTAACTGACAATGTAGAATCAACTGTAAAGAATTATGAAAAAGATTATGAATATACAAAGTATCTTAGATCAAACATAATTAAAAAAGATTTGCAGGAGTTTGGATTAATTCCAGAGTTACTTGGTAGATTTCAAGTATTATCAAATTTAGATCCATTATCAAGAGATAATCTTATTGAGGTACTTAAGCTTGATACTAGTGTATTCGAACAGTATAGAAAGATATTTGCTTATTTGGGTAAAAATCTTGAGTTTAACAATAATTGCTTTGAAGCAATTGCTGATATAGCTATTGAAGAAAAGATGGGTGCTAGAGGATTAGTTAGTATTGTTTCAAGAGTTTTAAGAGATTTAAGATATGATGCTCCTTCCGAAGACACTAAAGATTACTATGTAGACAAAGACTATATACTTAATGTTTATGCTAAGATAAATAAAGATTTGCCTATAATAGCTGATATAGAAGTTAAAGTAGAATCATAAGTAGCAGGTCAACAATTATAAGCTTCAAAGTAATATATTGAGTACTTGTTTAGGATAGACGCTCAATAAAATAAGTTTACAATCATTAAATTAAAATGATTGTAGACTTATTTTTTTATAAATATACTTAACGGCAATTTCTAAATGGTAGAATATAGATCTATGGTATATAATGTATTTATAGGTTACTAAATCTTATTTAATACTTTTAGAGGAGTGGATTTTATGTCTAATGTTCAAAATATATATGATAACGAAATTTTCTTTGAAGGATACAGGAAGCTTCGAGATAACAAAATTAATTACAACAATATTCAGGAAAAACCTGCAATGCAAAGTTTGCTCCCTGATATGGCCGGAAAAACTGTACTTGATTTAGGTTGTGGTTTTGGAGAAAATTGCGTTGATTTTTTAAATAGGGGAGCTGTAAGGGTTATAGGTGTTGATATCTCAGAAAAAATGCTATCAATTGCAAAAGTTGATAATGCCTTTGAAAATATTGAATACATACATCTTGATATGAATGATATAAACACAATAGAGGAGAAGTTTGATATAGTTTATAGTTCCCTTGCCTTTCATTATGTTAAATCTTTTAGTAAATTACTTAGAGACATAAATTATTTACTAAAAGATAATGGCTTGCTTATTTATTCACAAGAGCATCCGCTTACCACAGCTCCAAAACAAGGTCCAATATGGACATTAGATGAAAATAAAAAACCTTTGTTTTATAATCTTTCTGACTATATGGAAAGTGGTGAACGTAGTGTGAAATGGTTTGTTGAAGGTGTAATAAAATATCATAGACCGTTTTCTGAAATTATAAACACTCTAATCGAAACGGGATTTAAAATAGAAACAATGCTTGAACCATTACCAGACAAGGAAGCTTTAGAACTTATACCGAACATGAAAAAAGATATCCATAAACCAAATTTTTTATTAATTAAAGCTGTAAAAATTCAATAATAAAGATATAAAAAATTATAAGTAATCAGGAGGAATAAATTGGAGTATAAATTTATAAAAACTTCATTTAACGAAAATAAAGCTATGTTTTTTAAATATTTTAATAGTTTAAGTGGGATTTATGATAATTTCCTAGAATCTCATATTTTAAAATCAGATTTATATTCAATATATATTGATAATAATAACAAAGGATATTTTGCAATTTATGAAGACAGACTTCTTACACAATTTTATGTAGATATTAGTGCGATGAAATATGCTCAAAGTATCTTCAAAGATATATTAGAGCAATATCATGTTAAAGGTGCTTTCGTACCAACTTGCGATGAACTTTTATTATCATTATCACTGGATTTTCATAAAAGAGTAAATATGCAGGCCTATTTTTTTGATGAAAACAAAAATTCGATGTATGAAATAAAACCACCAATGTATAATAGGAATCTTTTAAGAGTAGCTACAGAAATAGATACACCTGCTATAAAAGAACTATCAGATAATTTTTTTGATACATTTCAATACAGTTCTTTACAAAATAAAATTTATATATTAGAAAAAAATGATGAAATTTTAGGCTTTGGTATAATAGAAGATTGCAATATTTTTACGGAGTATAAAGCTACGGGTATGTTTACAGTTGCAAAGTATCGCCAAAAGGGAGTTGGAAGAAGTATCATTTTGCATTTAAGGGATATTTGTCATGAAAATGGATTTAAGCCACTAACAGGATGCTGGTACCATAATTATAATTCTAAAAATACATTGGAAAGTTGCGGATATATTAGTAACACTAGACTTTTGAATGTTGAATTTTAGAATTACTGAATAAATTAGGTTATATTACCAAAGGAGTTTGAATTATGGAATATATAAAAATTAATGGTAAAAAGTATAAATTTATTATCGGAACTGGTGAAGATGATAAATTTAGAATAAGTTTTAACGCTTTAACTAAGAAGACATTTGGATTTGATTTTGAACAGTGGTATCAATACGGATACTGGAAAAATCAATTTTTACCTTTTTCACTCATGGATGGGGACGTTGTTGTTTCTAATGTGTCAGTAAACATAATGAACTTTGAGGTTTTGGGGAAATCAAAACGTTATATTCAATTAGGAACAGTGATGACTGATGTTGCTTATAGAAATAAGGGACTTGGTAGAGTAATCATGGAAAAGATCATTGAAGAATGGAAAGATAAATGTGATTTACTTTATTTATTTGCGAATGACTCAGTACTCAATTTTTACCCGAAATTTGGGTTTACTACATTAAACCAATATCAATGTACAAAATTTATAAGTAAACATGATAAAAATGGACTTGTAAAAAAATTAGATATGACTAATAAATGTGACAGAGCATTAGTGTATGATAAAGCAAATGTTCCTTCTTCATTAGCTAAAATTTCTATGTGTGGTAATGCGGAATTGATTATGTTTTATTGTACTTTGGATATGACTGACAGTGTTTATTATATTCAAGATTATGATGCAGTTATAATTGCAAATTTTGTTGGGGATACAATAGAAGTACTAAATGTCTTTTGCAAAGAAGATATTTTGTTAGATAAAATGCTTGATTATTTGGTAGATGAAAACATAAAAAGGGAAAAACTTTATTTTACACCAAAAGAAACTGATTCTTATTTGATTAAGCCAGTAGAAGGAGAGGGTACTTTATTTGCTCTAGGGGAAGATACACTGTTACTTGCGAATAATCAATTTATGTTTCCAAAGTTATCGCACACTTAAATAGATAAACAGTAATCATATCGTGTAATTAGTTAATTTATTCTCTTCACAATACATTAGAAATTGAAAGGAAGTGTCCTCATAATGAAGGGGAATAAAAATTAAGAAGAGCTAACTATAGCGCTTCTTAATTTTATAAAATCCAATTTTAGTGAGAAACGCCAAAAATTGCGCCTGAAATAAAAGGTATTAGCCAAATAATCCATACAATAATACTAAATTTATGGAAATTAATCTTAGCTTTTTCATCATTCTTAATTAAAACAATTGTTGCCCAAAGAGCATGTAAAAGCATTAAAAGTATTGCTAATAAACCTGTTATACCGTGGAAGTTAATTTGAAAACCCTCATTAACAATTTTACTCATAAGTGTTGTTCCTAAAGTATCAAATACTAGCCCTAAGTAAAAAATCAACAAATGCCATTTTTTTAATTCACCTTGCTTTTTTTCACTCCATACACCGATTGTATAAAATACAAGTGCTAGTGTAATAGAAATAATTGCACAAATTAACATAAGAGTACCTCCTAAATTATAGTTTGTTATAATTTAACTTAATATGAACATTGTTCATTTCAAACTAAAAAATTACTTTAATCATTATTTTAAAAAATCGATATATTGATTAAAGTAATTCTTTAAGAATCATTTCAAAGGATGAATACTTAAAGAGAGGCATCTGAACCATTGTAATATAGTTCATTAATATAAATTTAGCTGTTTCATAAGAATCTAATCTAAGCTTAATTTTATTATTTTCTTCTTCTTTTAATAAAATTTTTTCTATCATAATTACTAATTTTTCTATATAAATATTTTGTTTTTCTAAGCTTTTTTTAATGCAGTCAGGATTTTCGTAAAGTTCCGGTTTAAGCCATACCTCTTTAAAAGTTTTAATAAAAATGCTTAGTTTATTAAATATTTCATTTAACTTAATATATAATGTATCATTCGAATTCAATATATCTTCAAGTACATAGAAGTTTTCTTTCCAATAATCAGTCATCATTTCAATAATAAGTTTCTCTTTAGTTGAATAATAATTATATATAGTACCAAGTGCAATACCACATTTGGCGGACAAATTTCTCATACTAAATTTCCTGTATCCCTCATTGTATAGAATTTCTTTTGCTTTACTTAATATAAGCTGCTCTGGATTTTCAATTATCCTTGACAAATATAACACCCTCTAAAATAGATTATAAAACTCATATGAACATAGTTCATTTTAAATTGATTAATCCTATTTGTCAATATAATCTTAGCCTTATCCAATAAAAAAACAAAATGGTTTTTATGGAAAAGATTTTGGTAGTATACTAGTGAGAGAAAAGATTATTTCTATAAATAAAAAAAACAAACTTATAAACATAATAAATACTAAAAATAGTGATTTTTAAAAAGGTAATCGAAGAATAAATAAAATTTAAGGAGAAAAAATTTATGATAGATTTAGAAACTCTAAGTATAGAGGAAATGACTGGTCTTAATTACATGTGCTCATGTGGCAAAAATCATAGTGTAGGGATAGAAACTATAAAGGTTGGAAGTGGTGTTATAAGTCAGTTACCAATCGTAATCAAACGTTATGAAGGCAAGAAAGTCTTTATTATAGAAGATATTCATACTTATGATGTTGCAGGTAAAAAAGTAGAAGATTTATTAAAAAACAAGTTTAAAGTAAGTAAATATATATTTAAGGAAGAACACTTACATCCTAATGAATTATCTTTTGGTAAATTGATACTAGAAATTCCAAAAGATACGTCAATTATAATTGCAGTAGGATCTGGCACTATTAATGATATTTCAAGGTTCCTTAGTTATAAGATTGGTATTCCATATGTAATTGTAGGGACAGCACCATCAATGGATGGTTATGCCTCAGTAGTTTCTCCACTTATCCATGATGGTGTAAAAGTTACTTATGATGCAGCCTATCCACTCGCAATTGTTTGTGATATTGATATTATGAGGAGAGCTCCTATGCAGATGCTTCAGGCAGGCCTTGGAGATATCTTAGGTAAATATACAGCCTTAGCCGATTGGCATGTCGCAAACATTTTAAATGGTGAATATTTCTGTCCTGAGGTTGAAAAACTAGTCCTTAGTACTTTGAAAAAGTGTGAGCAGGCTTCAGGCGGAGTTACAAGCAGAGATTCTAAAACTGTAGAAAATATAACTGAAGCATTAATTTTATCCGGGATTGCTATTGGCATGGTTGGAGCTTCAAGACCGGCCTCTGGTGGAGAACATTATATGTCACATTGTTTTGAGATGATGTTTATGAATAGTGGGAATAATACAAACTGGCTTCACGGTAATACTGTAGGTGTTGGTGTTGGAATTGTAGCTTATGCATATAAATATGCAAAAGATATAGATCTTAATGAAATACTTAAAAATGGTGACTATTTACACCTCGATAAAAACGAGTGGATGCAAAATATAACAGATGTATTTACTATAAGTGCAACAAATATTATTGAATTTAAGCAAGATAATATTAATTTTAATGAGAGTGAAAGAGAAGTTACTATGCAAAAGATAGTGTCTAAGTGGAATGCTATAAAAAACATTTGTGATGTATTTGTACCAGAACCTGAGCAAATAATTAAAACTTTGAAAAAAGCAGGTGCAGTGTGGAATCCTAACGACTTGGGTTTTGATAAAGAAATATTTAGGAAAAGCTTTATTGCTGCAAAAGATATGCGTAATAGATATGGTATTCTTCAACTTCTTGAAGATATAGGAAAGCTTGATGATGCTGCAGAATATATAACAAATATTTATTATAAATAAAGAAGATATTGCTCTACTTATCTCTATTTAAGGTAATCATGTTGAAATTTGTTCGACATGATTACCTTTTCTTTTGTTTGTGTGTTTGTTTGAAGTATATTACAAACCAACACGGGATAAATTAGTTAAAAATGTTTGTTTGTAATTATATGTAAATTACCAAACAATTGTCCTTTATGGTATACTTTAAACGGAAAATATGTTAATATATAGTAAAATATAAGACGAATATAGAGTTAATATAATAAAAGGGGTTGTTTATATGAACATTGCTTATACCAGGGTAAGTTCAAATCAGCAAAGTGACGACAGACAATTTTCAGAGCTTAAAACTTACAACATAGAAAAATGGTTCAATGAAAAATCAACTACAGTCGAAATACGCCCGCAATTAACTGCAATGATTGACTTTATAAGGCCCGGAGATACAATTTACGTATTGGATTTTAGTAGACTCGCCAGGTCAACTAATGAACTACTTGACATAGGTGAACAGTTAGAAAGTAAAAGAATTAATTTAAGATGTGTTAATGAAAATTTAGATACAAGTACTGCAGCAGGTAAACTTATGTTTACTATGATTGAATCAATTATCGAGTTTCAAAAGGCTACTTTATTAGAACGTCAAAAAAAAGGTATTGCCGTTGCAAAGGCAAATGGAAAATATAAAGGTCGGAAAAAAATAAATTATCCATTGAATTGGGAAGAGATTTATAATAAGTATAAGGATAGAGAATTAACAGGGACTAGCGCAATGGAGTTATTGAAACTTAAAAGAAATACTTTCTATAAACTGGTTGATGAATATAAAAAGAAAAAATGATTAATATAAGAAAATAGTAAGGTCATTGGATTTGCAACCATAGTGGCTGGAATTGATAGTTTAAATGATAAAAGTACCAGAATGCATGAAAAGTTAATTTTCAAGTATTCTGGTACTATAAATAAGGCTGGCTATAAATTTGAAAAGTGGCTTAATCTTGTTTTTTATCAATTGGAGCTTAAAGGCCATAATAATCCTATAGAAAGTTAATTTAATTTGCTACCTGACTCCCAAACTGACTATTATAGAGTTTTTCATAGAAACCACTCCTTTTCATTAACTCATTATGGGTTCCTTGTTCTATAATATTTCCTTGATCTATAACCAATATTAAATCTGCATTACGAATAGTTGAAAGTCTATGTGCAATAACAAAGCTAGTTCTTCCTTTCATTATATTCCTCATAGCTTTCTGAAGTAATATTTCTAATCTAGTGTCAACTGAACTAGTTGCTTCATCTAATATTAATATTGCTGGATTTGATATTATAGCTCTTGCTATAGTCAAAAGTTGTTTTTCTCCTTGGGATATGTTAGAAGCTTCTTCATTTAGGAACATGCCGTATCCATCTGGAAGGGTCTTAATAAAGTGATGTACGTTAGCTATTTTAGCTGCTTCAATAATTTCTTCATTGCTAGCTCCAAATCTACCATACTCAATATTATCATGAATTGTTCCATTATATAACCAAGTATCCTGAAGAACCATACCGAATATAGAACGTAAATCTTCACGTTTCATATCTCTAGTATCAACTCCATCTATTTTTATAGATCCACCTTGAATATCGTAAAATCTCATTAATAAATTCACTAATGTGGTTTTACCTGCTCCTGTTGGACCAACTATAGCAACCATCTGACCACTTTTTATCTCTGCATTTAAGTCTTCAATTAGAACCTCTTCTTTATTATATCCAAATTTCACATGCTCAAAAGTTACATTGCCACGTGGATTCTCAAGTTTTATAAAATCTACTTTATCTGGAGTCTCTTCCTTTTCATCTAATATTTCAAATACACGTTCAATTGCTGCAAAGGCTGATTGTATTGCAGAAGATAATTGTGTCACCTCAGAAATTGGTTGATTTATTTGCCAAATATAACGCATAAAAGCTTGAAGATTACCAACTGTCATTATCCCACTTATAACATATATCGCACCAAAAATTCCAATGACTGCAACTGCCAAATAAGTTACTAACGAAACTAGGGGAGACATTATACTTGATATGAATTGTGCCTTGAATCCAGTATTAAAAAGTTCTTCATTAATATTTTCAAAATCTTTTATAGCATCTTCTTGCTTTCCATATAATTTTATTTCATTAAAACCAGTATATATTTCTTGCACCTTACCGTTCAATTTCCCCAAAACATTTTGCTGTTTATTAAATAGGTTTTGGGATTTACTAACTATAAATTTTGATATAAAATAACTTATTGGCACTATAAGTATAACTAACAGCGCAAGTTTTATATTAATTGTAAACATCATAACACTGGCTAAAGTTAGTGCCAATATTGTATTTATAACTTGACTAAAACTCTGTTGCAGTGCATTAGAAATAGTATCTATATCATTTGTTATACGGCTCAGTACATTACCATAGCTATTTTTATCAAAATAACTTATAGGTAATTTTCTGATTTTACCTTGAACGGCATTTCTTAAATCTTTCATAGTATTTTGAATAGCATTAGCCAATAATAAACTTGCTAAATAAGTGGATAATGCTCCAAATACATAGATAAAAGCTAATATTACTAAGACCCTTAAAATATAATTAAAATTAACGAAAGTTCCATTTGTACCTTTCGCTATATTCATAACATCTTTGGCAAGACTAGTTGTAATTAATCCTTCTATTCTTGGAGCAATAGTAGTGAAAATTGCAGCGATTACTATAAATAAAATTGCAGCAATAAATGGTTTCCTATATGGTTTTAAGAAGGGAGAAATTTTTCTTATAGAATACTTTAACTTTTTCATTGTTCCAGTTCCTCCTTTGTAAGTTGAGATGATGCAATTTCATGGTAGATTTCGCAGGTTTTTAGTAATTCTTTATGAGTTCCTATTCCTACTATTTCTCCTTCATTTAATACTATTATTTTATTAGCATCAAGTATAGATCCCATCCTCTGTGCAACTATTAAAACTATGGAATCTCTAGTTTCGTCCTTTAATCTTTTTCTAAGCATTGCATCTGTTTTAAAATCTAGGGCGGAAAAACTATCATCAAAAATATAAATTTCAGGTTTTCTAACTAATGCTCTTGCAATAGACAACCTTTGCTTTTGACCTCCCGACACATTAGATCCGCTTTCACTTATTAGTTCCTCAAATTTTTTAGGTTTACTATTAATAAAATCATAAGCCTGAGCTACCTTTGCAGAATGTTCAACTTCTTCTTTATCTGCATCATTTTTGCCAAATTTAATGTTAGTGCCTATACTGCCAGCAAACAGCAATGTCTTTTGAGGTATAAATCCCATTTTTCCACGTAATGCCTTTAAATCATAATCTCTCACATCTACTCCATCTATTTTTATGCTACCGTTTGTAACATCATAAAATCTTGGAATTAAATTAATTAACGTACTTTTACCACTGCCTGTACTTCCTATAAATGCTACTGTTTCTCCTTTTACTGCTGTAAAGGATATATCTCTTAATACTGGGATTTCTCCATCTGGATACGTAAAGGTAACATTATTAAATTCTACAATACCCTTAATATCTGTATCTTTAATACCATTTATAGGATTTTTAATAATAGGTTCTTCATCTAATATCTCTTGAATTCTATTGGCTGAAATTTGTGCTTTGGGATACATGATAAACACCATTGAAAAAAGAATAATAGAGAACATTGCATGGAACAAATATTCTATAAATGCTACCAATTGTCCAACTTGCAATGTTCCTAAATTTATCATTTTGCTAGAAACCCAAAAAATAACTAGCACAGCGAAATTCAACAAGATAAAGAAAGCTGGTTGAGGAATTGCCATAAGCTTATATAACTTTTTAGATACACTGGCATAATCATTATTTATCTTTTCAAATCTTTGGTTTTCATGATCATCGTTCCCAAACGCCCTGATTACTCTAGTTCCAGTTAAATTTTCTCTTGAAATTCTATTTAATCCATCTAATTTTTTCTGTTGTTTTTCTGAAATTGGATAAGATTTTTTAGCTATAATAACTACTCCACCAACTATGAATGGTACAGTTATTGCTAATACTGCGGATAACTGTATGCTTGTTCTAAGAATCATCACTAAACTTACAATAAACATAACCGGTGTAAGTAATGCTGTTCTTAACAGAGTATTTGTAAATTGTTGCAATTGAAAAACATCATTGGTTGTTCGAGTTATCATTGATGATATTCCAAACTTATCATATTCACTATGTGAAAATTCCTGAGATTTTCTAAAAATAGCATTTCTTATATCTCTAATCATACTAGTAGAAATTTTTGAAGAACAATACCCTAATAATATTGAACCCATAGACCCAACTATAGATATTACCACAATTACAATCCCCATATGCCTTATATATGCTATATCCTTATTAGCTATCCCTATGTCAATAACTCTAGCCATTATTGTTGGAATGCCTAATTCGACTAATGCAAATCCAAAAATTGATATTATATTAAGCACTAGAAGTAGTTTATATTTTCTTATGTATTTTAATATTAGTTTCATTCCTTCTGTTCACTCCTTTTTAAGTACCCTTGAAATATTATTGCAATAATATTATAATAAAGTATACAGTTACCGTATAGTCAAGAGGAGAAACAATCTATGAATGAAAAGTTTAATAAATATTTTACTACTGGAGATTTTGCAAAGTTATGTAATGTAAAGAAACAAACTCTTTTCCATTACGATGATATAGGCATTTTTTCACCAGAAATAAGAGATGATAATGGATATAGATATTATTCTCAACAACAATTTGATCTTTTTGATGTCATTACTAATTTAAAAGAAATAAATATGCCTTTGAAGGAGATTAAATCTTATCTGGACAATAGGAGTCCAAATGCATTAGTTAAGTTATTTAAAAATAAAATGCTAGATATTGATATTGAGATAGAAAACCTAAAAAGAATACGTAAACTCATGGAAACAAAAATTTCCATAACAGAATATGCGTGTATGATAGATTATTCTAAAATTCATTTAGAATTTTTTGATGAGGAGTATCTTCTTCTAAGCAATTCAATAGAAAATGTGAGCGATAATGAATATTTTAAAACACTGTCCGAGCATATGAACTATTGCACTTTAAACCATATTAACTCTGGATATTCTAGTTGCATCATGATCAGTAAGGATAATATATTAAAGGGAGTAGCTAAAAATTATTCGTATTTATATACAAAGTTAAATTCTAAAAATGATGTTCCTTTTACTTTTACTAAACCAAAGGGTATCTATTGCGTGGCGTATCATAAAGGGGACTATAACAATATCGACAAAACCTATAATAAAATACTTCAATTTTTAAAAACCTCTAATTTTGATATAAAGAAATATTCCTATGAAGAATTTCTTTTAGATGAAATAACCGTAAAAGGCTACGACAATTATTTAACTCAAATTTCAGTTGAAGTTGAAAGCTTAAAAAAAGGGGAGAACAGTATAAATATTTGACTAAAACAATAAAAAATACTCCATAATAGCTGAGGCCACTGAAAAACTATATGAAAAATCGTCATCGAATTAAAGATGGCGATTTTTTTATGTAAAAGACTAAAAACAAAAAGGAATTTTAAAAGATATGTCGAATTAGTATAGTAGAATAAAATAAAAGGGGCTAAACTATTATGCTAAAAGGACAATTGGAAATAAAAATAAATACATACCATAGCTTATATTCGTTAATTATTCCGAAAGATAACATTTTAAAGCAAATTAATGACCTTGTTGACTTTTCATTTGTTTATGACGAATTGATTATTAACTATAGTTCATCTATGGGTAGAGGTGCTATTAACCCTATAATGCTATTTAAATATTTGCTTTTGAAAGTAATATATGAATTGTCTGATGAAGATGTTGTTGAAAGAACTCTTTATGATATGTCATTTAAATATTTTCTGAATTTAGCCCCAGAAGAAACAAATTTAATAAACTCAAGTACATTAACTAAATTTAGAAAGCTTCGCCTTAAAGACATGAATTTATTAGATTTATTAATAAACAAGACTGTAGAACTTGCTATAAAAGAGGGAGTTTTAAAAAGCAAAGCAATAATAGTTGATGCTACGCATACCAAGTCACGTTATAACCAAAAATCAGCAGGAGAAGAATTATTGAAACGTGCAAAAAATTTAAGAAAAACATTGTACGGAGTACATCCTGAGATAAAAGAAGATTTGCCGAATAAAGTTACAAATGGAGTACTTGAAGATATTCTTGAGTACTGCAAATTATTAATTGATAGCATAAACAAGAATCCAGAAATTGTAGCAAATCCAACTGTGAAAACTAAATTAAACTACTTAACCGAAGCTTTTAATGATGACATAGAAAACCTAAAACTATCAAAAGATGAGGATGCAAAAGTGGGGCATAAGACTGAGGATAGTTCTTTTTTTGGATATAAATCACACCTTGCTATGAGTGAAGAACGTTTAATTACAGCAGCTGTTATTACAACTGGCGAAAAAAGTGATGGAAAGGAGCTCATAGCCTTAATAGAAAAAAGCCGTGAGGCTGGTATAGATGTTAATGAAGTAATTGGAGATACAGCTTATTCTGAAAAGAAAAATCTAGAATATGCAAAAGAAAATAAAATTGCATTAATTTCAAAACTAAATCCTGTAATTTCACAAGGAATGCGAAAAAAAGAAGATGAATTTGAGTTTAATAAAGATGCTGGTTTATTTGTATGTCCGGCAGGTCATATGGCTATTAAAAAAGCAAAACAGGGAAAGAAGAATGTTGGTAAAAATCAAGTGTTAACTTACTATTTTAATGTAGAAAAGTGTAAAAATTGTGTTCATAAAGATGGGTGTTATAAAGAAGGCGCTAAATCTAAAACTTATTCAGTTTCAATAAAGTCAAATACCCACAAAGATCAAATAGAGTTCGAAAAAAGTGAATATTTTAAAAAACGTGCTAGGGAGCGTTATATGATAGAGGCTAAAAATAGTGAACTTAAGCACCAACATGGCTATGATGTAGCAATATCGTCAGGCTTAATTAGCATGCAAATGCAAGGTGCATTATCAATCTTCACTGTGAATCTAAAGAGAATAATTAAGTTGAAAAGCATGAAATAGGGCTTTTAAAACTTAATTATAAAAGAAAAAGCATGAGATATCCAAAAATATGGATTCCTCATGCTTTTTCTATTCAAATTTGAAAACTCTACTGAAAAAAGAGTGCTTTTTTCAGTGGCCTCTAATAGCTATGGAGTATTTTCACTACTAACAATATATTACGCTTTTTTACTTCTGAATATAAACACGATAATATTAACAGCAGATAATCCTACTAAGATGTATATAAATCTAGCAAGAAATGGAATAGCTCCAAAGATTGCGCTAACTAGATTAAAATTTAATAACCCCAAAAGTCCCCAGTTTAATGCGCCGACCAATACTAATATAAATGATAGTTTGTCTATATTATTAAGCTTATACATAATTACCCCCACACTATTATAATTATTTCTAGTTGTTTAAATTATATTAGAAATATAATATTTTAGAACTATTTAATGACTTCTTTAGAGTATTATTAATATGAGGGGAGATGAATTTATAATTTCAAAGTTTATTTTGATTTTATAGCTAGTATATACGAACATTTACATTACTTTTTACAATATTGTATGTTATAATATGAATGATAATCGTTTTATATCTTAATACGTACGTGTGGAGGCAAAATATGAGAAATACTTATAATACACCATTAAATAGTAGATACGCATCAAAAGAAATGAGTTTTTTATTCTCAGATGATATGAAATTTAAAACTTGGAGAAAGCTTTGGGTAGCATTAGCTGAAGGTGAAAAATTATTAGGACTTAATATAACGCAGGATCAAATTGATGAGCTTAAAGCCAATGTTGATAATGTAAATTATGAAGTTGCTGAGGAAAAAGAAAAAGAAATAAGACATGATGTAATGAGCCATGTATATGCATACGGCGTACAATGTCCAACTGCAAAGGGAATAATCCATTTAGGAGCTACTAGCTGTTATGTGGGTGATAACACGGACCTTATCATCATGAAAAAGGCTTTATTATTAATTAAGAAGAAATTAGTTAATGTAATTAGTAAATCTTCAACATTTGCATTAAAATATAAAGATATTCCTACTTTAGGTTACACGCATTTACAACCAGCACAATTAACTACTGTAGGTAAAAGAGCAACACTATGGATTCAAGATTTAGTAATGGATCTAGAAAATTTGGACTTCGTAATTGATAATATTAAGTTACTTGGAGTAAAGGGGACTACCGGAACTCAAGCTAGCTTTATGAACTTATTTGAAAATGATGAGAAGAAGGTTAAAGACTTAGATAAATATGTAGCAAATAAAATGGGATTTGTTGATACATATCCAGTTACTGGTCAAACTTATTCTAGAAAAGTAGATTCTATAATACTAAATACACTTTCAGAAATAGCTCAAAGTGCTTATAAATTTAGTAATGATTTAAGAATACTTCAAAGTATGAAAGAAGTAGAGGAACCATTTGAAAAAAAACAAATTGGATCTTCTGCAATGGCATACAAAAGGAATCCTATGCGTTCTGAGCGAATTAGTTCTTTAGCTAGGTATATTATAGTAGATTCATTAAATCCTGCTATAACAGCCGCAACACAATGGTTTGAGAGAACACTAGATGATTCAGCTAATAAGAGAATATCTGTGGCTGAAGCTTTCCTTGCACTTGATGGAGTTTTAAATCTATATATGAATATAGCAGGGAACATGGTTGTATATGAAAAGGTAATTACTTCTCATGTAAACCACGAGCTACCATTTATGGCTACAGAAAATATCCTTATGGAAGCAGTTAAAAAGGGCGGAGACAGACAAGATCTTCATGAACACATTAGAGTTCATTCTATGGATGCAGCTAAACGTGTTAAAGAAGAAGGTCTAAATAATGATCTTATAGAGAGAATTATAAATGATCCAATCTTTAAGATGTCAAAAGAAGAGATTATAGCTGTAATTGATCCAATTAAATTTGTTGGAAGAGCTCCAAGTCAAGTAGTAGACTTTATAGCTGAATATGTAAATCCAATACTCGAAGCTAATAAAGATGCAATTGGCGTTGAAACAGCTATAAACGTATAATATTATATAATTTAAATGTAAAAAGCTATCAGGAATATAAAACTGATAGCTTTTTAATTTTATAAAATTAAAAGAAAATACTATTAATAGAATAGTAAAAAACATAGATAAAAAAATAATTTAATTATATTTCAAAATAAACATGATTTTACCCCCTCTTTTGTAGTATAATAATGTCGTGAAATGTAAGTTTCACGACATTATTACGTATTTTGGAGGTTATTATGAAATCTGATCTAAATGGTATTTATAACAATGAACTTCCACCGTTTCTAAATGATTATTTTAATTATTTATCTACTATTAAAGGCTGTTCTATTAATACTATAGTTGCTTATACTGCCGATTTGTCATTATTATTAAAGTTTCTAAAAATGTATAAAGGTTTAGTCCCTTCAGATAAAAGCCTAAAGCTTGAAGACATTGTAATTAGCGACTTAACCTTAGATACATTAAAAACTCTTACATTACAAGATTTATACGCATTTATCTCTTATCTTGGTAAATATAGGGCTAATGGCAATTATGCTAAGGCTAGGAAAATCGCATCCATAAAGTCCCTATTTAAATATTTAACCACTAAGGCTAAAGTGTTATCTATAGATCCAACTATAGATTTAGAGTCCCCAAAAATTGGAAAAAGAATTCCGGTTTTTTTAACTTTAAATGAAAGTAAGGACCTACTCGAAGCTACAATCTCTCGAGATAAACATTCTATTCGAGACCATAGTATTATTACATTATTCCTAAACTGTGGTCTCAGATTGTCAGAACTTTGCAGTATCAATTTATCCGATATGAAAGAAGATACATTATCTATCATAGGAAAAGGAAATAAAGAGCGAACAATTTATTTAAATAAAGCATCACTTAGAGCAATCTATAAATATTTACCTATTAGGAATATGAACATAGATAAAATCCATGTTGAGGATAAGGATGCCCTATTTATCAGTGGCAAGTTTGGAAGAATTAATAAAAGAACTGTAGAAAGAATTGTTAAAAAGCATATAGGAGATGCTGGGCTCAATAAAAATAAATATACTCCTCATAAATTAAGACATACTTCAGCCACCCTTATGTATAAGTATGGAAACGTAGATATTAGAAGTTTACAAGACATATTAGGACATGAAAATATTTCTACCACTCAGATATATACTCATGCTGACGATGAAAAACTAAGAAATGCTGTTAAGTCGAATCCCCTCTCTGATGAGCAATAAAAAGGAGTATATATTATCACATCCGTGATAATATATACTCCTGTGCCCTCTTACTTTATACTTCTTATACCTTCTTTAGTCTTATAAGCCCTGGAAATTCCTCTTGAAGAAATTCTGAGTTATCTTCCTCATCCTCAAGTAGTTCCTTTGCCCCATCTATATCATCTATAAATTCCCAAACTTCATTATTTTCAGGTATGTATTTATCTTTATTTAGCTTCTCTTGCTTTTCCTCAGCTAAAAACGCTTCGTAAGCTTCAATTTTTGATGCTTCATCATCTTTAGATGTTTCTTCATCTTTATTTTCTATGGTCTCTTCTAAAGCAGATTCATCAATTTTATCCACGTTGTAAATATCATCATCTAACTTTCCAGTGCCCGCATCCTCAAAGACTTCATCAATTTTTATAGCTTTAACATCAAAACCTTCAAGTTCTAAACATTTTCCGCAATTATCGCATTTTTTATTTGAATTTAATTCGCAGACTTCACAATCACCGCAGTCATTACAAATTTTCTTATTATTAAATATACAGTTTTTAGACATACAACACCCCACTACATTTATTTCTAATACTATTATAATAGACTATTATAACAAATAAGGTATCATTAATCAAATACTTATAATTTTTTATACTTATACCCTGCAATAGAACATTTGTTTGATGTTTTTGAACTTATATGGTATAATTCTACCATGAATGAGAGGTGTTTACATGTTAACTCCAAAAAAAGATAAACAGAGTGAAATATATAACTTTATAAAAGATCAAGTTCAATTAAAAGGATATCCACCCTCAGTAAGAGAAATATGTGTAGCTGTAGGATTGAAATCCACCTCAACTGTTCATGGTCATTTAGAAAGATTAGAAAAAAAAGGATATATACGTAGGGACCCTGCTAAACCTCGTGCAATAGAATTATTAAAGGATGCTGTTATAAGAAAAGAACTTATAGATATACCTATTATAGGGAAAATTACAGCTGGGGTACCAATCCTTGCGGTTGAGAATGTTGAAGATACATTTACTATACCTTTAAATTTTACAAAAACTAATAATGAGTTATTTATGCTTAAAGTTTCTGGTAGTAGCATGATTGAAGCCGGAATATTAGATGGTGATCTTGCTATAATCGAGAAAGTTAATTCAGCTAAAAATGGCGATATAGTTGTAGCACTTATTGATAATGAGGCAACTATTAAAAGATTTTTTAGGGAAAAAGGACATATAAGGCTTCAGCCTGAGAATTCATCAATGTCCCCTATCATATTAGATGACTGTTCAATTTTAGGTATACTCGTCGGCATTTATAGGAAGTATTAATTATCCCTTTAAAGTATACAAAAGAGACTGTAATGATATAATCATTACAGTCTCTTTTGTTTCCTACTAAGTTAACAAAAATATTTACTCCAAATTTATATAACTTTTGAAAGAGCTATTAATATTCCAATTTTAGCATGATCAAATGTTAATCCGCCCTGTAAATATGCTATATAAGGTTCCCTTATTGGAGCATCTGCAGATAATTCTATAGATGACCCTTGAATAAAGGCCCCTGCTGCCATTATAACCTTATCTTCATATCCTGGCATATCCCATGGCTCGCACTGAGCAAATGAATCAATTGGAGAACCTGCCTGTATACCCTTTATAAAATTAATTAGCATTTCCTTATTTCCAAATTTAATAGCTTGAATTATATCACTTCTTTTATCGGTGTATTTAGGAAGAACATCGAACCCTGCAAGTTCCATAATCCTTGCACAGAAAATAGCACCCTTCAATGCTTCCATAGTTACGTGTGGGGCTAGAAATAATCCTTGAAATAAAGAACGCATTACTCCAAATGTAGAACCACATTCTCCACCTATGCCTGGAATTGTTAACCTATATGAAGCTTGCACTACATATTCTTCTTTGCCTGCAATGTATCCACCTGTTGGTGCAATTCCGCCACCAATATTTTTTATTAGAGAACCCGCAACTAAGTCTGCACCGACATCTGTAGGCTCTGTAGTTTCAATAAATTCTCCATAACAATTATCTACAAAACAAATTACATTTGGATTTATAGATTTTGCCGCTTTTATAATTTCTTCTATCTCACAAATTAATAAAGCTTTTCTCCATCCATATCCAGTAGATCTTTGAATGTGAACTAGCTTTATTGATTTATCCGATATCATTGTTTTTTTCATTAAATCTATATCAACCTTAGAATTATTTAATTCTAATTGTTTATATTTTACACCAAAATCTTTTAATGATCCTATATCTTTCTTATTAGTTATACCAATTATGTTATGTAATGTATCATAAGGCGTTCCACATACAGAGAGCATTGTATCATTAGGTCTTAAATTACCAAACAATGCTGCCCCGATTGCGTGTGTTCCATTAACAAAATGTGGCCTAACTAGTGCGCTCTCGCAATTGAAAATTCTTGCATATACTTTATCTAATGAATCTCGTCCTATATCACCATAACCGTATCCAGAAGAGTTCGTAAAATGAGATTCGCTAATCCTCTCATCTTGAAGTGCAGTCAAAACCTTAAGTTGGTTAAACTCCCTTACTTCATCAAGCTTTTCAAACTCACCTTGCACATCTTTTATTGCTATATCATAGAGTCCTATCGTTTTTGAATTTATTTTATACTTCTTTTGTAGGTATTCTTTTGTTATATCTAACATGATCCATGTCCCCTTTGTATTATGTATTTTAATTTACATCATTAATAATAACATACATCTACACTATTTTATTCATATTGTGCCCTTTATTTGAATTACCTCAGAATTAAAAGCTTCTATTCCTGATTTTTCTTCTATTGCAACTTTATACATAGCTTTTGCCACAGTATTTCCGTATACAGGTTTATATTTTTTTAAAGCACCGTTAAATATAAATGGTATGCATTTTGAAACAACTTCTGCTGCTTTTTCACCAAATCTAAATTCTGTTCTATCTCCTAAAAGTAAAGACGGTCTAAAAATTTTAAGGCCTCTTAACACTAAGTTGCTAAGTTCATTTTCCATTTGACCTTTAACTTTGTTATAGAAAACAGCGGACTTTACATCAGATCCCATTGCTGAAATTACAAGAAATTGTGATACATCATTTTCCTTCGCTTTCATTGCTAAAGAAACTATATATTCCAAATCAACTTTTTTAAAAGCTTCCTTACTCTTAGCCTTTTTTATAGTTGTTCCAAGGCAACAAAATATATGATTAACCGTGTCTTCAAGCTTATAAGTGTCTAGCAATTCAAAATTGATTATTTTCTCTTCAAGCTTTTTATTATTTATTCCCGTAGATTTTCTAACCCAAACTATTATCTTTTCATACTCAGGGGCTTCTAATAACATATTAACTAAATTGCCCCCAACAAGTCCTGTAGCCCCAACTACCAATGCGGTTTTCTTTTCCATACTTACTCTCCTTATTTAATTTTTATTTTTCATTATTCTTAACTTCTTCAATAATTTCTTCAACAGTTTCTTTTAATTCCTCCCCAACTTTTTTATACTCAATATTAAATTTTTCATTTTGATTTTTTATAAAATACATTAAAACATAATAAGTAGGCTTAAATTTATCCTTTAGCATAAATTCCTTTTCATTAAATACATTTAATAATGAGTTATACTGTTTTTTAGCCATTAGTAATATAAAATACTCATTAATAAATCTATTATATTTATCTGTATTATTAGCTACTTGTAAAAACAAAGAAGCCTTTTTAATGGATTCTTCTATTTTATCCTTCAAAAGCAAGGTTTTTGATAATTCATAGATACTGCTAAAATCGTTACAATCTCTATCTAAGTCTTTTTTAACATAATTTAAATTTTGTTCTTTGTTTTCACTTTTATTAATTAAAAGTTCTCTACTACACCAGCTTTCTAAAAAATCTACAAGCCATAACACCTGCTGTTTTTCTTTTTCTCCTCCAAATCTTATTAGATACCATATGTTAAAGAATCGATCCTTAATTTGATACATATAATTTTTCTTGTTCATAGGTATTTTATTTATTACACCATTCTTTTCTAATTGATTTAGCTGAGCTGACACTTCTTTGCTTTGCATTCTTATTTTGTCTGCAATTTCTTTTGTAGTTATGGCTTCCCAGCTTAACGCTATAACATCAACAATTTCTTGCTGCACTGGAGATAAATTATCCATTACGTGTTTATAAATAGGTGTTACTCTATCCGATAATGTATCTATATCTATAAAGACGAGGCCCCTATCGCAACGTGTACTACTTAAAAGTAATGACATTATTCTAGGCACCCCACCAGTTAACCGCCTTATGGCTTCTATTTTACCTTTATTACTTTTGATTAGTTCCTTCATATCTTTCTTATTAAATATTTCTCCTAATTTTTCAAAATATTCATTAGTTTCTTCTGTAGTTAATTCTTTTAATTTTATTAACTTAAAGAAGTCATAAAAAGGTTTTTCATAATCAAAGGTGAATTCTAAAACATCTGAGGATGCACCTATAAAACGAATTTCAGAAGAAGTTAATAAAATTTCTCTAAGTTTTTGTTGCTCAATAAGTTTAAATTTCTTCAAAATACCTTCAGTATTATCTATTAGAAGTATTAACTTTTTATTTTTTTCTTTAAGTCTTTGTTCGATTATTTTAAAACAGATATCGTCATAATCATCTTCCTTTGCATGTTTATCCATTTGCTCATAAAGGCCTATAAATTCATAACTTTCTAGTTCAAGATTTTGTGCTACGACCTCCCAAAGCTTAAATAATCTACGTATATTATATTGTTCCTCTGGTAATATAACAGGAATAAGCCTTTTTTTTAATTCTGTATCCTTTTTAATTTCAAAGTATATCCTTTTAAGTAAAGTTGTTTTACCATATCCACTTTGAGCCTCTATCATATAATGCTGCTCTGGATATTTCATATCTGAACTTTTTATATCATTTATTATTTTTTGAAATTCATTTGTTCTTATTACAAAACTATCAATTAGGTCTTTCTCTGTTAAATTATTGGGGTTATAAAAACTTACACTACTAGTTTGCATTCTTTTTACACCACCACATTCTCAATATTGGAGAAGTAAAAGTATAAAATTTTCCTTCATCATCATTATTTATATATCCATCATCTATAAGAGTATTTAATAGATCTTTATATGTTTCACAAAGATTATATTTTACAGCTAAATTGTGTGTTTCATTATAAGTTATCTTTTTAGCCTCTGATATAGATATTAGATCTAATGTTTCCATAATGAACTTATAATCATTATTTTTGTACACCACAAGCCTCTCATGCCAACTACTAAATTTATTGTTTTCTTCTACCATACGTTTAATTGCAATATCTACTGATTTATTATGTATGACGCATAAATTATCTTCATCGTAGATATCCTGGATTTTATCCATAGCAAGTTGAATATAAAAAGGAATTAACCACTTAATCTCATTAAGCATATGATTTATAGTACCATCGTCCATAGTAAAATCCAGTCCTTTAAGTAACTCATTTATAAGATTTTTGCCTTCTAATTCACTTAATGGAGTGACTTTCACTATGTCTAGGTCATTTATAAACTTTGAAGAATCCATTCGTCTTGCAATACCCTCGAGGCTTATGGAACCTGTATATATAAATTGAAATTTATTATTTATATCACTATTTTGTCTTAAAACTCTATTGCTCTGAAGTAGGTGAACTGCATATGCGGTGCCTTCTTTTTGTTGAATGTTTTCTATTGTTTGAGCAAATTCATCTATCATTATAATCAATTTGTGCCCTTCTAAATCAATAGTTCTCATGATTTCTATAAATTTATCATAATAATTATATTCAATATTTTTGCTAAATTTAACGGAGTCTATTCCAAGCTCATCTATGCTTTTAAAAATGTTTTTTGCTATGTCTTTTATTGAATTTATTACCTTATCTCTTTTTCTTATTGAATCACAATTTAAAATGGCCTTTACAATTTCCTTATAATACTTATTCTCGTTATACACTGACTCCGTAATTACATAAACTACATAGTACTTCTCCCTTGGGTTATCTTCTATATACCTCATTAAAGATGTCTTTCCTACTCTTCTTGGAGCTGAAATTATAATGCTGCTATCTGAATCAATTTTTCTCCATAATTTATTTATTAAAATAGGCCTTTTAAAAAAGTTTTCACCTCGAGCAGCTTGCCCAGTTGTAATTTTCATAATTAACGCCTCCTGTATATCCTTATATTTACAATTATACTTAACAAAAAATATCTTGTCAAGTATTTTGACAAGATATTTTTTGTTAAGTTAACCAAGAATGTAAATAATAAATGTTTTTTATATAACCTTATTCATTTTTTTATACCCAAAGCAATAAAATAAAAAACCCCCTATTGAAAATAATATTAAGTCATACAATATAATTCCTATGCCTGTAATTTTACTGTATATATCAATTTGAAATAATGTCATAACATTTAACTGCTCAACTAAACCAGTGTTTGGTAATATAACCGCTGTAACTACAACATAAAACAAAGGTAATAATATAAGCAAAAATTTACTTTTTGTTAACGTCGATATTCCTAAAATAAATGTTGAAAATGAAGCTGCACTAACAAAAGTTATAAGGAGTGAAATAATAATATAAGCAATTTTAGACTTATTATAAATAGGACTAAATGCCCCTGTTACATCTGTATGAATATTGTTAATGCCATAAGCACTGATTAAAAATATAAGTAATATAGTTTTAGTTATTAAAAATACAAACCCACTAACTAAGGCATTTACTATCAACCGACTAGTGAAATACACTTTTGGTTCTATTATTGTAAAAAGTTTGCTAAAAATATCCTTTTTCTTATCTATAATATAAGAATTAGAAAATGGAAAACTAGCAAGTAATGGAGCTATAAAAGGAAGATAACTAAACCCACCAATTCTTATAAAATAATTAATGCCGTCTACTCTAGGATTTTGAAATTTAAATTCACTAAAACACGGTATTAATAGTAATGCTAAAACTATTAGACTTGCGATTAAAGTTTTCTTAGAAAAAAATGCTCTTTTAAAGTCAAATATTAAAAATGTTTTCATTTTTTAACTCCTCTCAATTATAAATTATACAAGCAGTTGATATCGATAATTAGTATTTATCCCCCACTGCTCCAAGGCTGGAAGCCTTAATAAAAGATTTGTTTTTAAGAAGTTTTAAAGAATCCTTATCACCTGTAATTACCACTCCTAAAATTTTTATATTATCTTTCGTAATTTTCACTTTATCTTTACTTAACTTACTAAATAACGTTTCATACAGTTGTTGATTTTTTCCTTTATTTGTTTTTCCATAAGAAATTGTATCAATAAAATCTTTTTCGGGTGTTTCTTTATTTTTCCCTGCTTCATCTATTGCTTTAATACCATATACTTCATCCTCATATAGTATAATATTAGGACTTATGTGTTTTTCTCTTTTATTTACTGGTATCTCCTCTTCATTTCCTATTTTTTCAATATGAGAACTCAATTCAGTAACTTCATTTTTCGTATACGTATCCACCCAATACCAATTCAATGTTATGTTTTGTGGTATCATACTTTTCACCTCAGAAATACTATAAGATTTATCAAAAGATAACGAAATTTCCATAACTTTATCTTCTCCAATTTTATTAAGAATTGATAAATCATCCCTATATTTAGTATATTTTACATTAGGATGGTAAAATTGCATTACATTTTTGCCAACCTTGTTATATCTTTTAGATTGTTCTGAGTCACCATTAGCTTCATACAACAGTCCACTAATATCACCATAAAGACCATTTATTAACGGTAGATAAGTATAAGATTCTTTGTTGTTACCATCAACAATAGGTTTGTTCCCTAAAAATCTATAAGTAACATAATCAAGCTCACCAGTCAATAATCCATCATCCATTTGGTCACTTCCAATATATGAATTAGGGTGAGCTATTCTGTAATAATTCTCTAGTTCAGCCTTTTTTTCATTTCCTAATTTGTTTAAAGTTGTAGCATTAAAGACTAAACCGACGAAACTCACTACTGTGAATACTAATATGCTTGTTATAATCCCTCTTATGATAGAGAAAAGTTTTGCCTTTTTTATAACCTTATCAAAATTAGACGGACCTTTATCTTCAAACAATTCTTTTAATTTTTCTTCATCATTCATTATACATAACACCCCACTTATTTTTAAATTGCTCTCTTGCTCTAAATAAATATGTTTTCACTGTACTTTCATTTATATCTAAGACATTAGATATTTCTTTATAGGATAAGTCCATATTATATTTTAGAATTAATAAATTTTTTTGAATATTATTTAATGAATTAAGTATTTTTAGCACATCCCCTTTTCTCTCTAGATCTATAATATAATCTTCGCATAAATTGTTATCAGATTTAAATATTTCTTCATCTATAATTACCTGTACATGTCTTTTTTTTGTTCTACATAGATCATAATATCTATTAATTGCAACTCTAAAAAGCCATGCTGATATTTGGGAAACATCTATTCCATCAATATATTTTAATGCCTTATAAAAAGTATCTTGTGTTATATCCTCTGCATCCTCCTGATTGCAACCTAGCTTTATTAAATAACAATGTATAATATTCATCTTATCCATAAATATTTTGCTTATTAATTCGTTTTTCATTTTATCCCCCTAACCTAAAGCAAAATATATGTTGAAATAACCATTTCAGAATCCCCTCTATTACTAAAACGATTATAGGGCTAAAAAGTATACAATTAATTCATATATTGTTTTAATAATGTAATTTAGATGTTTTTTAGAACAATTAAAAAACTATAAGAATTTATTATAAACTCTTATAGTTTTTATGGGTAGGAAGTATAAATTACTTATTAAAATTTAATTCATATTCTTGAGAGAGCTATGTTAAGTTGAGTAGCAAAATCATCACGCCATATTACATCATGTAGGGTTACTTGTGACGAGATAAATGAAGAATATGACACATGGTTTAATAGAAATAATACTTATCTTCCATAGTGAATTAAATATTTTTTCCTTAATGGCTTTCGATATTTTTTCTATCAACAATTTAAGTTCTCGTGATTGGTAGTGAGTATTTGCATTGCTAATAATATAATAGAATTGTTCTTGATATTACTTGATTTGATACACTCAATTTTCTACTATTGAATCGAGCTCATCAACTCAAAGAAATATTTTGCATCTTGAGTTTTATAAAGATTGTACCAAGAATCTAAGGTTTGTGGTGAAAACACCTCTAGAATTTTCAATATATGCAAAGTAAATTCTAGAGGAGCTATTCCAGAGGCAGTAATCAAACTTCTATCCGTTACTGCGTATTCTTGCTTATAATATTTTTCTCCTGCATAGCTTGGACAGACCATTTTAAGATATCCCAGGTCATTGCTTGTATGAGCTCGCTTATCTAATACTCCTTCCATAGCAAGTCCTATTGTAGCGCCACAAATTGCCCCTACAACAATACCTTTCTCTAAACATTCTTCAGCCATTCTTATAATGGGAACATGAATTGCTTCTGTCCATGTATTCCCACCAGGTAGAATCAAAGCAACTGTCTCTTCAATACTACACTCCTTAAGTTCAATTTCTGGCAATATTTCTAGACCTCCCATTGTAGTAATAGGGTTCTTGTTAATTCCTACAGTTACTATTTTTAGAGGCATTAATCCCTTTTTGTAGTACCTTCCCGAATTGATTTCAGTACTTAAATAACCTATTTCCCAGTCTGCCATTGTATCAAATACATAAAGATATACTATATTTTTCATTTTCTATTCCTCCACTTTCATTTTATTAGTACTATTTATCACAGGATGGTTTCAAGCTCCATCTTAATCAATTATATATTATCTTTACTGACAAATTCAGTCAGTGGAGATAATAGTCCAGCAAATCTTTAAGAATTGATGCCATAGCAGCTTTAAAACTATTTGGTTCAAGCACCTTTATTGCTTTACCATATGGAAGTAGAATATGAGGAACATAGGTATGGATTGAGTATTCATCCATTAAAAAAATCGTTCTGCATTCAGTTCGTTTTATCAGATGATATCCTAAAAACCAATGTGCACTTAGGTCATTCAATGCTTCTGCCTTGCCCTCAATTACTAAAGTGCAAAGTCCTACTTTACTTTCTATATTCGATAATAAGCTTTCTGTAAAAAACTCGCGCGCCGAAAAAGCTTCAGGACGCTTAAACGTATTTTTAGTGCTTATAATATTTATTATTCTATCTACCCTAAAGTTACGAATTTCATTCCTAAGATGGCAAAATGCAATAGCGTACCATTTATTGTTCCAGTAAAGCATCCCATAGGGGTCAACAACCCTATGCTTGGGATGACCTTCATAACCTGTACAGTATTCAATTTCCATAGAGCATTCATTTGCAACAGCTTGCTCGAGTTCCATTAATATAGGTTTGACAGCTGGATCGCAAATACGGCTCACTACTTCAAATCCAACTAGATGACGATTGAGAACTTTTTCTTGTTCTTGATTCGAAAACATCTTTAACTTTGATGTTGCACTATTTAGTGATTCCATAAAAGGATATCCTGATTCCATTGCAAAAACAGCAGCATGCAAAAGTGATTTCTTCTCATCAAGATCAAAAAACAGGGGTGCTCGGATGAAATTGTTAAGCAAGCTATATCCGCCGTTATGACCAGGCTCCGATATTATTGGCACTCCACTAACACACAGTGCATCCATATAACGATAAACCGATCGTATGTTTATTTCTAACCTTTCGGATATTTGCTTTGCAGTTATTTTTGTACCTGAATTCAGCATCCATAAAATTGCTAGCATATTATCATTTTTTGGCATAATGCACCCCCTAATCTGGTTAACAATTAAATTTTATTGTTTAGGAATATAATATCATTAAATATTGTTTTTAAAAACTTATAACATTTCTTATTATAAGTTTGACATAACTCTTTAACTAAGAAATGTCTTCAGATATCTCTGATATCCACTACACCTATAAAGTGTTTCACATTTTTTCAGCTTCCCATTATTAGCCTAATGGTTATATGGATAATTAGAAAGTACAATCAAAATATTCATCTTTTCATTAGTATATAAATTTGTATATGTAACCTACAAAAGAACTTGTTCATTTTCACTCAAATCTATTTTAACACCTTTTTAGTAGTTACAGAGTTAATAAATGTATCTATTTTTTATTCCCAGCGAATATCAAAAATATGAAAATGCTTTTTTATATCATCAATTTTTTTAATATATAACGTAAGTCGTTTTTCATTCTTTTACCCCTCATAAAAAGTGTATAATATAGCTAAATTAGCCTGTCCACAAAGCCTTGATGATTTATAATTAATAAATATAAAATCTTATCTCATTATGCAATGCATATAGTTGTCATCTTCATCCCCAATACGTCTATCTATTCAGCATCAAAATCAATAAAGTACTTTCTCTCTGGTGTATGTATCGTAAGGGTTGCTAAATTAATATTGTCCTCTAAAATATCCACTCTGTATTCGAACATGATATCATCATTTTGCTTCTTCATGAATAAGTAACTTCCTTCTTCTTGATCCTCGGCCTCATCACTTATTTCAGCGTAGATTTCTTCGCCACTGACTTCTCCAGGATATCCTGACTTTCTTATCTTTTCATCTATTGCTTTAAAAAACTGTTCCATTTTTTCGCTCTCCTTCTTTTTTTAATACCTATTTCTC